>JADGGF010000293.1 GCA_019690055.1 Micromonosporaceae bacterium | reverse complement strand
GCGGCCCGCCCGGGCCAGATTTATGGCGTTAGTACAGGCCTTCTCGGCTTCCCGCAGCGCGTTCTTAGCGGCGTTCATCTTCGCCCGGTCGCCATCTAGCACGTCGGAGATGTCGGGACCGAGG
Source organism: Micromonosporaceae bacterium (assembly GCA_019690055.1). Lineage (GTDB taxonomy): Bacteria > Actinomycetota > Actinomycetes > Mycobacteriales > Micromonosporaceae > DATBGZ01. Next base: position 5,762 of record JADGGF010000293.1, on the reverse strand, counting down.
CCAGCCGGGTCGGGCCATCTCTCATCGATGCGGCGGGCGGCGCTGGAGAAGAACTGGCGCACCTCGCGGGCGTGGTCGCCGGTCCAGATCCCACTGACAAGTTCCAGCGCCATTACCTCGATGAGGAACGATGGCCTGATGGGGTTGCCAGCAACCTGGTTCCATTTCTTGATCATTTTGACTAGCGGCTTCCATTGGTCGTCGAAGGCCTTGTTCGCCGCAGTCGCCAGCTCAGCGTGAATCTTTGGGTTGGTGTGTATCCACTCGCCAGTGTGGTCGTCCGGGATCAGGTAGTGGTCGTCCTGGGTGAAGGCGGGCACGACCTCGACAGACATCACCTCATCGCTAACGTCATCAACGACCTGAACGCCGAAATCGACCCGTACGGCAAGGCGGTCGCACGCGACTCGGTGCGCGCCGTACAGTGGGGCCAGCACGCCGCGGATGAGTTCGAGGACGTCGTGCGGGTGCCGATCGAGGTACTCACGGTTGTTTAGGACGACCATGATGTCGACGTCGCGCAGCGGCTTTGTCTTCGTGTGTCGCCGGTACGATCCGGTTAGGAAATCCTCGACGATGTCGAGGGTCTTGGCGTCGTCAAGTTGTTTCCGGATGCGTTGCTGGCGGGAACTGGCTGACTTGTACTCGCTGGAGGTCGTCTCCAGGTTGTGGCGAAACTTGAGGAACGCATCGTTGACGCTGATCACTGGGCTCTCCGAATATAGTAGGCGAGATCGGCGCCGATACTGCCGCCGCCGATAGTGGTGCCCACAGAGTGGCGGGTGAACCCGCCCGTTGACCTCAGGGTGGTCGTTGACCAGCCGCTCACGGGCGGGTAGCCGGGCGCAAGGTCCGCAACGATGCGGTAGTCGCAGCGCTCAGGGTAGGAGCCGTTCTTGCGCACGGCGTACGAGACGGTGTCCGGATCCAGCCACAGATCGCCGTCGCCGTCGCCGTAATAGCCGTAGTCGATGGTGAAGTCGAACCGACCGACCAGGTCCACGTCGGCCGGCCTGGTCGGGTCGTACACCTCCAGAATGAGCCGGCGCAGGTGTCCGGTGCCGAGCCACGTCTTGATTCCGGACTCAAGTATTTCCCAGTCGTCCTGCATCTTGGTGGGGCTCAGGCGGCTCTCGCGGATAATCTGCCTCACGCTGCGCAACATGTTGGTCGCGACATGCGTCGTCGCGTAGGTGTGCGTGTTGACTCGCACGCTCGTGCTCACGACCGCTCCAGTTCGTCGTAGTTGATCAACAGCCGACCTGCCGTTGACTGCGCGCCAGCGTCGACCGTGATGCCGTCGGTGAGGTCGCGAACCTCGATGTTCGGATACGCTTCCAAAGCACGGCGAGCATCGTCGATGTCATCGATTCCGCACGGCAAGGAGAGCAGCCATCCGGGCTGGGCCGTCGGCCAAGTAGCCAGCGGTGTCTGGGCTTCGTCGTCGCCTTCGATGGCCGCCTCGCCGTGCGAGGTGTAAATGCGGACCCTGGGCCCGCTGGCGGGGATCACGACGATCGGCGCATCGCGCGTGTATTCCTCAGCGATGAGCATGGAGGCCAAGTTGGAGATGGCCGTCAGGGTGCTGTGGGCGTCGTCGTTGGGGGCGGCGATCAGCGCTACGACGGCCTTCCAGGTGTCGGCGGAGGTGCGCACCGGGACTGAGGCGACGCGGCGGGAAACGACGCTCATGCCCGCACGGTCCTCTCCGTAAGCACCGCGAACAGGTCCTCCGCCTTGACCTCGTCGGGATCCCCGTGTGCCTCGGGCCGGTTGGCGCAAGCGGCGGCGACGGCCTTCCGTAATTGCCGACCGTCCGTGCCTTCGGACAAGTCGGCGGCCTTGTCCAAGACCTCGGGTGCGAGCAACCTGCGCGCTCCGCGGAACGCATCCGACACTGCCGTGAGGGCGTGCTGGATGATCACGCGCCGCGCTTCGCGGTCGGGTAGCGGAACTTCGAAAGTCCAGTCCGCCCGCGACGCGAGCGCCGGATCGATCGCGCCTGGGAAGTTGCTGGTTGCGATCACCAGCACATCCCGGTGGGCTCGGGCTAGCCGGTCCAAACCCACGAGAGCGGCGTCAACTGCGCGGTGCACGTCGATCGGGTTGGCCTCCATCGACAACGCGCGTCGGTCGGTGAACAGGGTCTCGACCTCGTCGAACAGAACGATCATCGGACCTGCGGCCGCATACTCAGCGAGCAGCGTCCCGAACAGTTGCTCCACGCTGCGCTGGCTGCGCCCCAGCGACGAACTCACCAGCGCGTGCGGGTCGACCTCGACGTACAGCCACGGCGCTCGGCCGCTGACCGTCCGGGCGACCTTGTCGGCAAGGCCGCGAGCGACCGTGGTCTTGCCGACGCCAGGACGTCCGGTGAGCAGCAGCACGCCGTGTAGTGGCATGGCCGGGAACGGCACAGCCGCGCGCAGCCGGAATCCGGCTACAGCCGTGCTCAGCAGTCGCCCCTTCATCCCCTCGGGCAGGACTACCGCCGACCAGTCGGCCTCGAAGTCCGCATCCGGCAGCAAGCGCGCGTCGGCCACTCCGGGCGTTGCCGTGTCGGGCAGACGACGTGCGTCAACCACTGTCGTCAATGTGGATACCCCCCAGGTCTGTCTGCGGGCACCAAGCCCGACGTTTTGGCGCGCACCCGTAACTACCGGACTGCACCTAACCTCGCGTATCGTATCGCACGGCGTGTACCGATAGAGGTACACAACACGCTGGTGTGTCGTGTCGTTTGTGGTGTTGAGTCGGGGGTACTTGGTCTAGCCGTGAGCCGCTACCATGATCCACACCGTGAGGGTTGCGAACCCCGAGAGGCGGTGACGTGGACGAGCCGATCGATATCAAGACGCTCGGCCTGCTCGTCCGCCGAGAACGGGAACGGCGAGGGCGGCTGAGCCTGCGTGCTGCGGCCGAGCAGGCCGACGTTCCCTTCAACACTTTGGCCCGAGTTGAGAAGGGCGAATTGCCCGATTTGGCCAATTTTAGGCGCATAGTTGCATGGCTCGGCGTTCCACCGGAGCGATTCTTCGACCCGCCTCGTGTGCGGACCGAGAGCACACCTGAGGTGATCGCCCTTCACTTGGCCCGTGACCCCAACCTGTCCGAAGCCGCAGCGGAGAAGATCGCCTCGCTCGTCCGAGAGCTCTACGGTGCACTCGCTTCCGCCGAGCCCGGGGTGAGCGTGCACCTGCGGGCTTCGCATACGTTCGTGCCAGCTGCCGCACGGAAACTGGGCGAGTTGCTCGAACGCATCCAGGAAGCTGTCGTCGCAAGACCACCGGTCGAGCAGTGAGTTGCTATGCGAAGGGGGTTTAAGACCGAGGCAGAGCGGCTCGCCGACCGTACTCGGGCCCAACTGGGCCTCAAGCCCGACGCTTGGCTGGAGATCCGGGACCTCGCACGGCACTTGAAGATCGAGGTCCACGCTGCCGATGAGTTCGTGGAGAAGAAGGATCTAGAGGAACTCGAGCACCTGCAGCCGGGCTGTTTCTCCGCCGCTACCTTCCATCTCCCTGGCGGTCGTACAGTAACCGTCTACAACCCGCTCGCCGACCCAGGCCGCACCAACAGCGACCTCGCCCACGAAATCTCCCATATCCTGCTCCGTCACGATGTCCGGGAGATTCAGCAGATCGCTGGCCACACCTTCTTCACCTGCAATCCTGAGCAGGAAGAAGAGGCAAACTGGCTTGGCGGCTGCCTGCTTCTGCCGCGTCAGCTTCTACTCCGCGAAGCTTTCAACGGCGCCGACCCCGTCTCGCTGGCGCGCAAATATACGGTCAGCGTGCAGATGGCCAGGTTCAGACTCAACGCCAGCGGCGTACTCCTCCAGGTCAAGCGGGCTCGCAGCAACCGGGGCCAGCGCTAGATCGCCCGGGGTGGCGGGTGTGTTCCGGGCTCTCAGGTCCCGGGGTACTTCGCGAGGATCTCGCGGAGGCGGGCGGCGAAGCGCAGCGACTCGTCGTGTTCGCGCTGCCAGACGTTGCGACCGAAGATGAAGCCCGTGGCGCCGGCCTCCATCGCCTCGCGGGCCCGGTCGAGGACCTCCTCGTCGGGGGCCTTCTCTCCGCCGGAAAGGAGCACCAGCGCCCGACCCGCCGACCGGACGACCTCGGTCACCGCTTCCTGCGGGGAGACCTCGCGGTCGTAGGGGGCCGGAACCCCGGAGCGGCGGTCCGGGCGGGGGAAGTTCACCTTCACCACGTCGGCGCCGAGTTCGGCGGCCGTCCGGGTGGCGTAGTCGATCTGGTAGAAGGAGGACTTTCCGCCCTTGGCGTCGACCGCCGAGCCGCGCGGATAGGCCCAGATGATCAGCGGCAGCCCTAGCCGGTGCGCGTCCTGGCGGACCGCGCGCAGCTGCGCGAAGTCGGCCGGCGCGGCGGGGGAGCCGACGTAAAGCGTGTAGCCGACCGCGTCGGCGCCCAAGCGTACGGCGTCCTCGACGCTGGCGTGCAGCGGCGAGAGTGCCTCGGTGTCCGGCGGGATGTCGGTCTTGCCGTTCAGCTTGAGGATGAGCGGCACCTCACCGGCGAAGTCCCAGAAGAACTTCTCGGCCACGCCGATCTGCACCGCGATGCCGTTGAACCCGCCCTCGATCGCCAGCCGGATGATGTAGCGCGGGTCGGCCGCCGCCGGGTTGGGCGCGAAGTCCCGGGGCCCGTGCTCCAGACCCTGGTCGTAGGGCAGGAACAGGGCAGTGCCGTTGCCCAGCCCGTGCCGGAACAGCATGCGGTACAGCCGGGCCTTCTTCCCGGGCCCGAGCCCGGTCTCCGCCAGGGTGGGGCGCATGCCCTCATCGTCGCCGCCGTGGCGCCGCCGCGGGCCGGTTTCGGCCAAGCCGGCCGTCCGATCACCGTAGTGAGGTGACCGCTGGTCGGCGGGGAGACGGCCAATGTGGGAGGTGGCCGGTGTGGGAGATGGCCAGGGCGATGGTTCGCGTCTGGCTCTGTCCGGTCGTGTCTGGCCGTGTCCGGTCCTGTCCAACATCGGCCGCGTGACGCCGGCTCGACCGTCATGCTGCTGTCAGCGCCCCGCGGTCGAAGGGTTGGGACGGACCGTCGACCGCGACCAGGGGAGGGAGACGGTGGCCTCGGCGACCCGGCCCGGGGCCACCGTCGTTTCCGCGCCCGTTCATCTCCTGCGTCCGTTCGCCTTCCGCGCCCGTCCTCCGCAGCGGTTAGGTGAAGAGCTCGCCGAGGCTGGGCAGGGCCACCCGGGGAGCGGCCGGCGCGGCCGCTGGGTCCGGCGCGGCGGCCGGGTCCGGTGCCGGCCGGCGGTGCTCGCGGATGTCGAGGGTGGCCAGGGCCGGCTCGTCCAGGAACCGGCTGGTCGGGGCGTAGCTGTGCCGGTCGTCCAGCCCGCGCCGGTGGTGGGGCATGCGCAGCGGGGTGTAGATGGTCAGGTCGTTGCGGGCCCGGGTCACGGCCACGTAGAAGAGCCGCCGCTCCTCGGCGAGCTCGGCCGCTGAGCCGAGCGCCATGTCGGACGGGAAGGCGCCGTCGACCGCGTGGATCACGTGCACGCTGTCCCACTCCAGGCCCTTGGCCGAGTGCACGGTGGAGAGCGTGAGCCAGTCCTCGTCGCGGCTCGGCGCGTCGGCCAGGTCGCTGGTTGAGGCGGGTGGGTCGAGGGTGAGGGTGGCGACGTACTCGGCCAGCGACGGCGAGCCGGCGGCGGCGCCGACGAGGCGGTCGAGGTCGCCCAGCCGGGCCGGGTGGTCGGGGTAGCGCGCGGTCAGCAGCGGCCGGAGCAGG
>JADGGF010000292.1 GCA_019690055.1 Micromonosporaceae bacterium | reverse complement strand
GCCGCGGCGCGGGGGGGCGCGGCCGCGGGGCCGGCGGCGCCCCCCCCCCTCGACGGCGCCAGCATCCGGGCCAGGTCGATCCGCGAGCGCAGGCCGAGCCGAGCGAGGATGTTCCGCACGTGGTAGTCGACGGTCCGGGTGCTGACGAACAGCGCGGCCGCGATCTCGCGGTTGGTGGCACCGCTGGCGACCAGCTCGGCGATCTGCCGCTGCTGCGCGGTGAGCCGGCTGATCGGGTGGACGTGGCCCGGCCGCGCAGCCACGCGCTCCCCGGCCGCGCGCAGCTCGGCCCGGGCCTGCTCAGCCAGCGGAGTCGCCCCGAAGTACTCGAATGTCTCGTAGGCCGCCCGCAGCTGCTCCCGGGCGGCGCTGCGCCGGCGCATCCGGCGAAGCTCCTGCCCGTACAGCAACTGCGTACGCGCGCGTTCAAACCGAGCCCGGGCACGCTGATGCTGATGCAGGGCGGTGCGGAAGTGCTCCCCCGCCCGGTCCGGGTCCTCCGCCACGAGGGCCCGGCAACGCTCGGACAAGGCCAGCCACGCCGGGTTGCCGGTCTGTCGGGCCCACGGATCGAAGATGGCGAGAGCCTCTCGGGCCGCCCCCGGATCGCCCGAGCGTACGCACGCCTCGACCAGATGGGGTGTCGCCGCAACCCGGACGATGAGCTGGCCGTGCCCCGACTCGATGCTGCACAGCCCAGCCAACCGGGGCACGGCCTCGGCCGCCCGGCCGTCGTTGAGGTCCAGGATGCCCAGCGCCCACTCGACCAGGGCGGCGGCCCGGCTGACCTCCCCCGCCCGAGCCTCGCGAATGCGAGCCCGGCAGGTGTCCCGATCGCCGAGCATCGCGGCGATGACCGCGAGCAGGCCCGCCAGGTTGCTGTGCAGGCTCTGCTGGCCGGTCGCGGACGCCAACGGGATGGCTCGCGCAAGCGTCGCCGCCGCGGCGGTGTAGCGGCCGAGTGCGCATTCGGCGGCGGCGGCCACCTCCAGCGCCCGCGGCACGGCGGCCTGCCAGCCCTCGGCCTCGGCGAGCGTGGCCGCCCGCATCGCCAGCCGGTACGCCACCTCGTCGTCGCCGAGCACGATCGCCGCCATGCTGGCCCGGACCAGGGCGGTGGGCTCGTCGATCGCGGTGGCGAGCGCGATGACCCGACGCAACGACGGCGCGGCGGCCTGGTAGTCACCCCGGAACATGGCGGTCAGCCCAGCGAGCTGTTCGAAGGCGAACTCGGCCTCGCGCGGCTCGCTCGGACGGCGCAGCGCCAGCGCTCGGTCGGCAAGCGCGCCGAACTCCGGGTAGTCCCCCGCCAGGCACAGCGCCTCGCCAGCGCTGAGCAGGGCGGTCACCCGCCGGTGCCGGTTGTCGCGCAGCTCCTCAGCCGCGGTCAGGAGGACGGCACCCGCCCGGTCGGGCGTTCGGCCCCGGAGCTCCATCTCCCCGAGGAGCAGGTCGTACTCACCTCTGGCCTCCGGGGGCAGCGCCGCCGCCTGGACCCGCCGGAGCAGTCCGCGGGCCCGGTGCGGTTCGCCACCGTCCCACAGCTGGCGCGCCGCGGCGACGAGCCGGATCGCGGCGAGCGCCGGGTCAATGGAGAGTTCGGCCGCGCGCACCAGCGCCAGCGCCCGCACGGCCGGCGTCTGTCCATTCTGGACCGTCGCTCGGTTGGCGGTGCAGCCGGCCGGCGCCAGGACGCACTCGGCCAGCGCCTCGGCCAGGTCGGGGTCGGGGCCCACCGCCAGCGCGGCGCGGTGCAGGAGCGTCCGGACCGCCGATCGGTGGGGATCCAGGATCGAGGCGAGGAGAGCGTGGGTGGCCCGGCGCGCGGACAGCGTCGCCTCCTCGTACACCACGCACCGGGCGAGCGGCTCCGGTATCTGTACCTCGTCGCCGCTGATCCGGATCAGGCCGTCGCGCTCGGCCGGATCGACCGCTGTAATATCTACTCCCATCGACTCGGCCGCGCGCACCAGCTCGCCCGTGGTCAGGCTCGGGTCGGCGGCCGCCACCAGCACCAGCCGCCGGGTTGGCTCGGGCATGGCGGCCAGCCGCGCGGCGTAGTCACGGCGGAGGCGGCTGGATGCCGGCAGGGTCTGCGGTACCGGTTCCTCGCCGCGCCGTTGCGCCGGGGTGAGCGCCGACGCCAGGTCCGCGAGGGCACCGGGGTTACCCGCGGCGAGGGCGACGAGGGCGCGGGCCACGTCGCCGTCGATCCCGGGCGCCAGGTCCGCGACCAGCGCCGTGCCGTCCGCCGGGTCCAGGGGTGCCAGCCGCAGCGTCGGGAATTCCCAGTCCGGTCCACCCGGTCGCTGCGCGATCAGCACGGCCACGCGGTGGGCGGCGAGGCGGCCGGCGACGAACCCGAGCAGGTCCACCGAGCGCGGGTCGCTCCACTGCGCATCGTCGACCCAGCACACCACGGGGCGGCGCCGGGCGAGCGTGGCGAGCGTCTCGAGCGCGTGCGCGCCGAGCCGGTACACGTCACCGCCTTCGATCGCCGCGACGCTCATCGCGCGCCAGCTCGGGCCGATCACTGGCGCGAACAGCGCGTCGGCGGTCGCGAACGGAAGACTCGCCTCCCGCCGACGAGCCCGGGTGCCGAGCACCAGCGGTGGCGGTGAGCTGCCGGCCTGGATCTCGGCGAGCACATCGTCGGCCAGGCATGTCTTGCCGATGCCCGGGCCGCCCTCGATCACCAGGACGCCACCGCAGCCGGCCCGGGCCTGATCGATCAGGCTCACCACTGCCTCGCGCTCGGCGACCCGACCCCGCAGGCTGGCCACCCGCGCTGGCGACCGCTCGGACACTACCCCAGGGTCACCGCCGGCGGCGCGCTTGTAAAGGCCAGTGACGAGCTGGTGGAGGGTGGGCGCTACTCGACCGTTACCGACTTAGCGAGGTTGCGCGGTTGGTCGACGTCGTGGCCGCGGGCCGTGGCAATCTCGCAGGCGAGCACCTGCAGCGGAACGGTGGTGACCAGCGGCGCGAGCAGCGTCGGGGTGGCCGGCACCTCGATGAGGTGGTCGGCGTACGGCCGCACGGAGGTGTCGCCCACCTCGGCGATCACGATGGTGCGGGCGCCCCGGGCCCGGACCTCCTGGATGTTGCTGACCACCTTGTCGTGCAAGCTGTCCTTGCCGACCGGCGAGGGCACGATGCACACGACCGGGGTGCCCTGCTCGATGAGCGCGATGGGCCCGTGCTTGAGCTCGCCGGCGGCGAACCCTTCGGCGTGCATGTAGGCGAGCTCCTTGAGCTTCAGCGCGCCCTCGAGGGCGACCGGGTAGCCGACGTGCCGCCCGATGAACAGGACGGAGCGCGACGAGGCGAGGTCGCGGGCCAGCGCCCGTACGGCGTCCATGGTTTCCAGCACCTGGTCCACCGCGCCCGGCATCTGTTGCAGCTGGTCGAGCACGGCCCGTACCTCGTCGGCGAACTTCACGCCCCGCGCCTGCGCCAGGTAGAGGCCGACCAGGTAGCAGGCCACGAGCTGGGTGAGGAACGCCTTGGTGGAGGCGACCGCGATCTCGGGACCGGCGTGCGTGTAGAGCACCGCGTCGGACTCCCGCGGGATCGATGAGCCGTGGGTGTTGCAGATGGCGAGCACGCGCGCCTTCTGCGCCCGGGCGTGGCGCAGCGCCATGAGCGTGTCCATGGTCTCGCCCGACTGGGAGATGGCGACGACCAATGTGGACGAATCCAGGACCGGGTCGCGGTACCGGAACTCGCTGGCCAGCTCCACCTCGCAGGGCAGCCGGGTCCAGTGCTCGATCGCGTACTTGGCCACCAGGCCGGCGTGGTAGGCCGTGCCGCAGGCGACGATGAACACCTTGTCCACGCTGCGCAGCTCCGCCTCGGTCAGGCGGGTCTCGTCCATCATCAACTCGCCGGTCGGGCTCAACCGGCCGCGCAGCGTGTCAGCCACGGCGCGCGGCTGCTCGGCGATCTCCTTGAGCATGAAGTAGTCGAAGCCGCCCTTCTCGGCGGCGGCCGCGTCCCAGTCGATGTGGAACTGCTTGCCCTCGGTTGGCGTGCCGTCGAAGGTGGTGATGTGCACGGCGTGCGGGGTGATGAGCACGACCTGGTCCTGGCCCAGCTCGATGGCCTCGCGCGTATGGGCGATGAATGCGGATACGTCGCTGGCGAGGAAGTTCTCGCCCTCGGACCGTCCCACGACCAACGGCGAGTTGCGGCGGGCCCCCACCACGGCGTCCGGGGTGTCGGCGTCGACGGCGAGCAGCGTGAACGCTCCCTCCAGCCGCCGGCACATGCGCCGCATCGCCTCGGCGAGCTGCTCGGCCCGGGAGTCCGCCAGCGCGGCGGGCGCGGTGCCCGCCGCCAGCTCGGCCCGCACGTTCGCCAACTCCTGCTCGAGCAGGTGGGCCGCGCACTCGGTGTCGGTCTCGCTGACGAACTCGACCCCGGCCGCCTCCAGCTCGGCCCGCAGCGCGGCGAAGTTCTCAATGATGCCGTTGTGGATGATGGCCAGCCGGCCGTTGCGGGAGCGGTGCGGGTGGGCGTTGCGGTCGGTCGGGCTGCCGTGGGTCGCCCACCGGGTGTGCCCGATGCCGGTCGTGCCGGTGTTGATGGCGCTCTCCGGGGCCTGGGCCGCCAGCTCCTGCTCGAGGTTGCCGAGCTTGCCGGCGCGCTTGACGGTGATGAGGTCCAGACCCTCGTCCGGCGACGCCCCCGAGTCCTTTCCGAGGACGGCCACTCCGGCCGAGTCGTAGCCGCGGTACTCCAGCCGACGCAGTCCCTCGACGATGATGCCGAGCGCCGGTCGGGCGCCCACATACCCCACGATTCCGCACATGGGGGTGATCTAACCATGATCCGCGCAAGATCGCTGCGCAGAAAGCCGACTTTTGCGCAGGCGGCCTGATCGGTTCCGGGGGTGTACCCTGCCGCACGTGACGGAGCCGCGCGTGACGGATGAGGCCAGCCGCAGCGGGTCAGGGACGACCAGCAGCCCAGCAGCGCACGGTCGGGTCGAGCAGCACGGCGTGGCCCGGATGCGGGAGTTCGGCACCACCGTCTTCGCCACGATGTCGGCGCTCGCCGTCCGGACGAACTCGGTCAACCTGGGCCAGGGCTTCCCCGACACCGACGGACCGCCGGAGATGCTCGAGGCGGCCGCGCACGCGTTGCGCAGCGGCCATAACCAGTACCCGCCCGGCCTGGGCATCCCCGAGTTGCGGGCCGCCGTCGCCGCCCACCAGCAGCGCTTCTACAACCTGGCGTACGACCCGGACAGCGAAATCCTCATCACCGCCGGGGCCACCGAGGCGATCGCGGCGAGCATCCTCGGCCTGTGCGAGCCCGGCGACGAGGTGGTCGCCTTCGAGCCGTTCTACGACTCGTACGGTGCCTGCGTCGCCCTCGCCCAGGCGCGGCTGCGGCCGGTCACGCTGCGCCCCGACGCCGACCGCCGGTACGCCTTCGACCCCGACCAGCTGCGCAGCGCCTTCTCCCAGCGCACCCGGGTGGTGCTGCTCAACTCGCCCCACAATCCCACCGGGAAGGTGTTCACCCCGGACGAACTGTCCCTGATCGCCTCCCTGTGCCAGGAGTACGACGCGATCGCGGTCACCGACGAGGTCTACGAGCACCTCGTCTTCTCGGATGCGTCCAGTGTGCACTGTCCTATTGCGACATTGCCGGGTATGCGCGAGCGTACGCTGCGGATCTCCTCGGCCGGCAAGACGTTCTCCTGCACAGGCTGGAAGGTCGGCTGGGTGAGCGGGCCCGCCGGCCTGGTCCAGGCGGTGACCCGGGTCAAGCAATTCCTCACCTACGTCAATGCCGCCCCGTTCCAGCCGGCGGTCGCGGTGGCGCTGGGCCTGCCCGACGCGTACTACACCGAGTTCGCCGCCTCGCTGGAGCGCAAGCGCGACCAACTGGCCGCCGGCCTG
>JADGGF010000291.1 GCA_019690055.1 Micromonosporaceae bacterium | reverse complement strand
ACACATTGCGGTTCTACGACCGCATGGGGCTTCTGGGCGACCTGCCGCGGACCGCCGGCGGCCACCGTGTGTTTGACGACGCCGCCCTCGGTCTGCTCGGGTGGTGCGGCCGGAGTCAGCGGGGTCGAGGAGCGGCGACGGCGCCCAGCACCCGCCAACTGCGGACCGGCAGCGCCGGCTCGGTGGGCCCGGGCTGGTCGACGGACATCGATGGGGCAGCGGAATCCACTCTGCGCGCTCCTCCTGTCCAGGTCAGGCGCCGCCGGGGCGGACGAGGCCGGTCTCGTACGCGAACACCGCCGCCTGGGTCCGGTCGCGCAGGTCGAGCTTGGCGAGGATCCGGCTCACGTGGGTCTTCACCGTCTGCTCGGCCACCACCAGATGCTCGGCAATCTCCGCATTGGACAGTCCCTGGGCGATGAGCGCGAGCACCTCGGTCTCGCGCTCGGTCAGCTCGCCGATGCGCTCCTTGAGCGGGGCCCGGGGTCCGCTGGCCAGCCGGGCGAACTCGGCGATGAGCCGCTTGGTGACGTTCGGGGCGAGCAGCGCGTCGCCGGCCGCGACGACCCGGACCGCGTGGGCGAGCTCGGCGGCCGACGCGTCCTTGAGCAGGAATCCGGAGGCCCCCGCCCGCAGGGCCTCGTACACGTACTCGTCGAGGTCGAACGTGGTCAGGATCAGCACCTTGACCGCGGCGTCGGCCGGTGCGGTGATGCGTCGAGTCGCCTCGATGCCATCGACCACAGGCATGCGAATATCCATCAACACGACATCGGGCTTCAGCTCGGCGACCTTGGCCACCGCGTCGCGGCCGTCGACGGCCTGACCGACCACCGTGATGTCGGGTTCGGCGTTGAGCAGCACGGAGAAGCCCTGCCGCACCAGCATCTGGTCGTCGGCGACCAGGACGCGGATCGTCGTCATGCCGGCTCCTCGACGGGTGGCGTGTACGCGGGCGCCGGCAGGCTGGCGACCACCTGGTACCCGCCGTCCCGCGTGGGCCCCGTGGTCAGCTTGCCCCCGAGCATGGCGACCCGCTCACGCATGCCCAGCAGGCCGTGACCTGCGCCACTGGAGGGCGGCGCCGGGCGCTTGGGCGCGGTGTTACGGACCTCGATGATCAGGCTGGTCGGATGGTAGGAGAGCTCGACGACGACGGCGGCACCGGGGGCATGCCGGATGGCGTTGCTCAGCGCCTCCTGCACGATGCGGTACGCCGACAGCTCGACGCCCGGCGGCAGCGGACGCGGCTCACCGGTGGTGTGCGTGGTGACGGACAGCCCGGCGTCCCGGACGTTGCCGACCAGCTCGTCGAGCTGCTGCAGGGTGGGCTGCGGCACGTGACCGGCGGACGGCGGGCTCTCCACCCGCAGCACGCCCAGCACCCGACGCAGCTCCACGAGCGCCGCCAGGGCGTTGCCACGGATGCCGGCGAGGGTCTGCCGCAGCTCCTCGGGTGGGTCCGCGACCAGGTGGGGGGCGACCTGGGCCTGGATGGAGATGACCGACAGGTGGTGGGCCACCACGTCGTGCAGCTCCCGAGCGATCCGGGCGCGCTCCTCGAGCAGGGTCCGGCGGGCCCGTTCCTCGGCCGAGATCTGCTCCTGGGCGGCGAGCCGGGTGTGAGCCAGCCGCCGAACGCGTCGTACGCCCCCGAGCAACGCGGCCAGGCCACAGATCGTGACGACCTGCCCGATGTTGGTGTAGAAGACGGCTACGGTCCACGGCGCACCGGGGCTGTGATTGTGAAAGTCAGCCAACGCCGTGGCCAGGCCGGCCAGCACGCTCACGGACAGCGCCGCGACCACGACCGCCGGGCGGGCTCGCAGGGCGAGCAGGAACAGCACCCCGGCCAGGGCGGCGACCGTGATCCCGCTCCATGGGTACGGGGCGCCGATCACCAGCGCGCCGACCACCATGGCCACGGTGACCACCCACCAGGCCAGCACCGGCGAGAGCATGGCCGCGACCACGGCGCCCGCCTGCACCGCGCTGAGCAGGACCGCGGGCCGGCTGTCGCCGCGGAACACCACGAACGTCAGCGCCGCATAGAGCACCACGAGCACGTGCGGGAGCCGGGCCAGCCACCGCGGCGACGCCAGGGGCGGCAGCGGGTCGGCGGCCACCCTGCGCAGGTCGGAGCGCACGGCCTGGGAGACGGCTCGTACGCCGGTCCTCAATCGCTGCACAACGCCCCGGCCGCCACCTGTGCTCATCGCGAGCAATCTAGCCGCGGTTGGCGGCGACCGGGGTATCGGTCATGCCCGGCCGGGCCTCCGGTCCGGGCGCGAACCGCCGCGGCGAGGCGACGACCGGCATCGTCGGCCGCTCAACCGAGTGGAACGCCGCCCAGCACGCCACCAGGACCAGCGCGAACACCGGCAGCCACGCCACCCGGGCGAGCACCCAGCCCGGCCGGTCCGGCACCGTGTGCAGCCCGAACAACGGCTGGTCGGCGAGCAGGCCAAGGGAGGTGACGCCGAGCATGGCGGTCTGGTGCCACAGGAAGATCGTCATCGCGAACAGGTTCACCAGCGCCACCGCCGCCCACGCCAGCGGACGCGCCATGGCCCGGCGCAGCGGGGCCATGAGCAGGCCGGCCGCACCGCACTGGGCCAGTCCGAACGTGACCGCGGCCAGGCTGGGTGGGTTCAGGTTGGAGAACCCTGACTCGGGTACCCCGACCATCGATGCCGGGTAGCCGGCCAGGACGACCAGGGCCGCCGTGGCCACGACGCCGCCGCCCAGCAGCACCTGCAGGGTCGTCCGGTCCCGCAGCCGGTCGCGCGCCCAGGCCGCGCCGAGGGTGTACGGCACCAGCCAGCCGGCGACGACGTTGACCCAGCCGATTCCCGGCACATCGAAGCCGAGGCGCAGCAGGTCGACGAGCACGACGACGGCCAGCGGCCACCCCGGGTGGAGCGTGGCGACGAGCGGGGTCAGGGCGGTGAGCACCGCGAACACCAGCAGGAACCACATCGGCGACACCACCAACCGCAGCAGCGTGCGTACGGTCAGTGAGTCCACATGGGACAGAAGCAGACCCACGGTGACGAGCGTCCAGACCCCGACGACGGCCAGCACCGGCCGGGTCAGCCGGACCAGCCGGGCCGCGACCCACGTACGGTAGCGGACGCCATCGGCCCGGGCCCGCTCGTAGCCTCGGGCCGCGACCAGCCCGCCGACCAGGAAGAACACCGCGAGGGTCTGCAACACCCAGGACACCGGGGTCCACAGCGGGAGGTACTGCAGCGGGCTCACGTCGTGCATGGTCCCGCCGTCGACCACCATGGCCGTGACCAACCAGTGCCCGAGCACGACGCCGCCGATGGCGAAGGCCCGCAGCGCGTCCACGGCCCGGTCCCGGCCCGCCGGTGTGGCCGCCTCGATTCGCCTCACCAGCTCACGCACCGCGCCCCTCCCCGGGGTCGGGGGATTCACGTCCACCGTCCTCAGCCAAGATCTACTCTGGCCTCCGACGGTACGGATCGGCATGGTTGGTTCGCGTCCCGCCGCAGGATGCATTCCGGCCGTAGCTCTCCAGTACTACGGCCGGCGGTCGCGGGAACGGCTCAACTCGGCGTACGCGGGCGGTGCGGCGCGGGGAGACCTGCCGATCCGGCCCGCCGGCCGCGTTACGGTGGGCTCGCTACCCGCGCCGCAGTGCCGGAGCGTCTGCTGGGTCACCCTCCTGCCCGACAGTGGCCGGAACGCGGGCCGGCGAATCGATCGGCGTGAGGAACCCTTGATCGCGGGTCGCGAGCGTGACCAGGTGGTTCACCTTCTTCGGCACAGGCTGTCCCGTGTACGGCAGCTTGGTGCGGCCGTCGGGGCCGGGGGCAGCGAGCGGCTGGAGGACCTCCATGTACCCGCCGTGCGGCAGGCGCCGGATGATGCCCGTCTCCACGCCGTGGGCCAGCACCTCCCGGTCGTGCTGCTGCAGACCCAGGCAGATGCGGTAGGTGATCCAGTACGCCGCAGGCGGCAGGAGCAGCAGCGCGACCCGACCGGCCCAGGTCATCGCGTTCGTGCTCACATCGAAGGTGAAGGCGATGACATCGCTGGCGCCGAAGACTGTCAGCACGAGATAGAAGGTGATGGCCATGGCGCCCAGCGCGGTACGCGTCGGGACGTCGCGCGGCCGGTCGAGCAGATGATGCTCCCGGTTGTCCCGGTGCATACGCGCCTCCAGTAACGGGTACACCATCGGCAGCACGACGAGGATGGTCGGCAACACCACCGCAGGCCAGAAGGTCGGAGGGATGGCGTATCCGTCGCCGATCGGGAGCGTGATCTCCCAGGGCGGCATCAGCCGGACGGCGCCGTCAAGGAACATGAGGTACCAGGCCGGCTGCGATGCGGACGCCGCGACCGCCGCGTGGGAGGGCCCGAAGAGCCAGACCGGATTGACCTGGACCAGGCCGCCGAGCAGCGCGATCACACCGAACACGAGCACGAACAGGCCGACCTGCTTCACTGCATACGGCGGGAACAGGCGCTCGCCGACGACGTTGGCGTTCGTGCGCCCTGGCCCCAGCCACTGGGCCGGCTTATGCCGGAGCCTCAGTCCTATCAGGACGGCAATCAGAGCCAGCAGAAGCGCAGGGAGCAGAAGCACGTGGAGGATGTAGAAGCGGCCGATGATCACCTCGCCGGGGAACTCGCCGCCGAACAGCGTCGACGTCAGCCAAGTGCCGACGAGCGGCACCGACAGGGTGATGCTCCACAGGACGCGCAGGCCGCTCGCGGACAGGCCATCGTCCAGCATCATGTAGCCGGTGTAGCTGGTAAACAGGCCGACCCAGAACACGAGCAGGCCGACGATCCACTTCGGCTTGCGCGGCTTGCGGAAGGCACCGGTGAAGAAGACCCGTAACAAATACATAATAGTCGATGCTATGAACAGCATCGACGCCCAGTGGTGCATCTGGCGCACGAGTAGACCACCGCGGACATCGAAGGAAATGTCCAATGTGGAGGCGTACGCCTCGGACATGGCCGTCCCCCGCAGCGGCGTGTACGACCCGTCGTACACGATCTCGTCCATCGACGGCTCGAAGAACGCGGCCAGGAACACTCCGGTGACCACCAACATGACGAGCGAGTACAGCGCGATCTCGCCCAGCAGGAAGGACCAGTGCTCGGGAAAGACCCGGTTGAGAACACCGCGCAACGGTGTGGTCGGCCGCCGGCGCTCGTCCGATGCCGGAGCGGTCCGACCTGGCGGCGCGGCCCGGTCACGCCGTCGACGCTCCGTCGCCGGGTCCACTCGGTGTTCGATGCCGGGAGCATCTGTGGTGGTGCGCTCGTTCATGCCGGGCCCCCTGTTCGTGGCGTTGCCTGCGCCGCGGATCGATCGCGGGTCCTTACAAACAGGAGACGACGGTGGTCTCACCAATGTGACTGCGCTGCCGTGTGACGTGGACAACCGATGGTTGATGTCACAGCCGAGTACCGCTTCGGCAGCCCGCGATGGTCAGACGGGGCACGGGTTGGGGCTGGGTTAGGGCAAGCGGCGGGGCGCTAGTCGAGGTCGACCACCTCGAACTCGAGCAGGTCCGCGCCCGTGGCCACGGGTGGCCGGTCTCCGCCGTGGGCCTGCTTGGCGGCGCCGTCGCGCCACGCCTCGAAGTCGGCTTGGCTTGCCCAGGTCGTGACCACGAAGTAGCGGCTCTCGCCGGCGACCGGGCTGCCCGAATCCTCTCACAGGGATCGCAGGCCGGCGGGCGATGCGAAGTCCCACCGGTCGGGCGGTGGACCACAGCTGGGAGCCGGCTCGAACCGCACCAACATCAACTGGCTCCCGTTCACCTGGACCTCGCGCGGAAGGTGGAGCAGCCGACGTGGTCCTCACGCATCACGGATGGCGATCTCGACGCTGACGGCCCGGTCGCCGTGGTGTGATGGTCGGGGGATGGGGTTGGGCAGCTGGCACC
>JADGGF010000290.1 GCA_019690055.1 Micromonosporaceae bacterium | reverse complement strand
GGGCCGAGCCCCCGCCGGAGGTACGTGAGCGTCACCAGCAGCTCGCCACCGAGGTGGGTGAGCACCAGTACCGGTACTACGTGCTCGACGCTCCGACGATCGGCGACAACGAGTTCGACGCCCTGATGCGCGAGCTGCAGACGCTGGAGGAGCAGTACCCGGCGCTGCGGACGCCGGACTCGCCGACGATGCGGGTCGGCGGCGGCTTCTCCACCGACTTCGCCCCGGTGGCCCACCTCGAGCGGATGATGAGCCTCGACAACGCCTTCAGCCCCGAGGAGCTCGCCGAGTGGGTCACCCGGGTGGAGCGCGAGGTGGGCGCCCAGGCGACCAGCTTCCTGTGCGAGCTGAAGATCGACGGCCTGGCGATCAGCCTCGTCTACGAGGACGGTCGGTTGGTGCGGGCGGCGACGCGGGGCGACGGTCGCACCGGCGAGGACGTCACGCTCAACGTGCGGACGATCGCCGACGTGCCGCAGCGGTTGCGGGGCGACGGCATCCCCGAGCTGCTTGAGGTCCGGGGAGAGGTGTTCTTCACTGTCGAGGGCTTTACCCAGGTCAATGATTCGTTGATGGAGCGGGGGAAGACGCCGTTCGCCAACCCGCGCAACGCCGCCGCGGGCAGCCTGCGGCAGAAGGATCCGCGGGTCACCGCGACCCGGCCGCTGCGGCTGACCGTGCACGGCGTGGGTGCCCGCCGCGGGTTCGACCCGGCGACCCAGTCCGAGGCGTACCGACGGCTGCAGGAGTGGGGCCTGCCGACGTCGTCGATGTGGAAGGTGGTGCCCGACCTGGCCGGCGTGTCGGAGTACATCGCCCACTACGAGAAGCACCGCCACGACCTCGAGCATGAGATCGACGGCGTCGTGGTCAAAGTGGACTCGATCGCGCTGCAGCGACGCCTCGGGTCGACCAGCCGCGCCCCCCGCTGGGCCATCGCCTACAAGTACCCCGCCGAGACGGCGACCACCCTGCTGCGGGACATCCAGGTCAACGTCGGCCGCACCGGTCGGGTAACCCCGTTCGCGATCCTGGAGCCGATCTACGTGGGGGGCGTGGTGGTCACCAACGCCACCCTGCACAACGCCCAGGACGTGGTCCGCCGCGGTGTGCTCATCGGCGACACGGTGATCGTGCGCCGGGCCGGCGACGTGATCCCGGAGATCGTCGGCCCGGTGGTGGAGAAGCGCGACGGCACCCAACGGCCGTTCGTCATGCCGACGCACTGCCCCGTCTGCGGGAGCGAGCTCGCCCCCGAGAAGGAAGGCGACGTCGACATCCGCTGTCCCAACACGCGCCGCTGCCAGGCCCAGTTGTTGGCCCGCGTGACCCACATCGCCAGCCGCGACGCCCTCGACATCGAGGTGCTGGGGGAGAAGTCGGCGCGCGCCCTGCTCGACTCCGGCGTGATCCAGGACGAGGGCGACCTGTTCGCCCTCGACGAGGAGAAGCTGGCCCGCGTGCCGTTCTTCGTGAGCAAGGCCGGCACGCTGAAGGCCAACGCCGGAAAGCTCCTGGAGAACCTCGCCGAGGCTCGCCACCGTCCACTGTGGCGGGTGCTGGTGGCCCTGTCCATTCGGCACGTCGGTCCAAGCGCGGCCCAGCCGCTCGCGGCGGAGTTCG
Organism: Micromonosporaceae bacterium; assembly: GCA_019690055.1. Taxonomy (GTDB): domain Bacteria; phylum Actinomycetota; class Actinomycetes; order Mycobacteriales; family Micromonosporaceae; genus DATBGZ01. Next base: position 4,341 of record JADGGF010000290.1, on the reverse strand, counting down.
GCTCGATCGACGCGATCGCGGCGGCCACGCCGGAGCAGATCGCCGCTGTGGAGGGCGTGGGGCCGACCATCGCCGAGGCGATCAAGGAGTGGTTTGCCGTCGACTGGCACCGCGAGATCGTCGAGAAGTGGCGCGCCGCCGGGGTCACGCTGGCCGAGGAGCGGGCCGAGGCCGGGCCGAAGCCGCTCGCCGGGGTCACGGTCGTGGTCACCGGGACGCTCGCCCACTACTCCCGCGACGAGGTGACCGAGGCGATCACCTCCCGTGGCGGCAAGGTGACCGGGTCGGTGTCGAAGAAGACCGATTTCGTCGTGGTCGGGGACAACCCGGGGTCCAAGTACGACAAGGCCGTGGCCCTGCGCGTGCCGATCCTCGACGACGACGGCCTGCAGGTGCTGCTGGACCAGGGACCCGAGGCGGCCCGCGCGGTCGCGTCGATTGGGGAGACCGGCTGACGCGATTTACCGCTATGTCGGGAAGGCGCGGTATAGCGTAAATAACCGGCGTATCCGTTACGTCCGCTGAGTCGACTCGTTGAGTCGGTGATCGAACGCCACGGTGCGTTCGTGCCCACCGCTGAGCTTGAGCCGCGTGGCGCAAAGGCGGGGGGTGGGCGCTGGCGGGTGTCGGATGCCGCGCACAACGCGGGCGCCGGATGACTTCGCGCGTCCGCCGGGTCCGCCCACAGAATCCTGGTCCTGGTAGTCACGGGCCCCGTCGGGGTCCGCGGAGGTGTCATGGAGGCCGGCACGGTCTACCGGTCGATTGGAGCCATCCCCGACGCCGGTGCGGGCGGACGGGGCGAGTGGCGCCGGCCGGCCGGACGGGGCGAGCGGAACAGGTCGGATCCGGGGGCGCTGGAGGATTTCCCACGCGAGGCGCCGCAGGACCGGATCGGGCGAATCGTGGTGTGGACCCTGGCGGGGGTGGCGGTCGCCCTCGTGGTGACGGCTCCGGTGGTCGGGGACCTGCCCGCGGTCCTCCGATCGGCGGACCCGGCGTTGTGGCTCATCGCCGGCCTCGCGGTCATCGTCGACACCCGCTGGTTCACCGGCCGGCAACGCTTCGCCACGGTGTTTCCGTCGGTGGCGTTCACGTTTGCGCTGCTGCTGGGGTGGGGCATCGCCGTGGCCGTGCCGGTGCAGGCCCTCGCGGTGCTGGTGTTCTCGCTGCGCCGGCGGGACCCCGTGTGGCGCCTGGTCTACGACCAGGCCCGGTACGCGCTCAGCCTCGCCGTGGCCGGCGGCGCGCTCGCCCTGGCCGGCGTTCCCCGGCTCGCGGGTGACGCCTGGGCCGCCGGCCCCACCTGGCCCGATGTCGCCACGGTCGTCGCGATCGCCCTGGCCGGCGTGGTCTGGGCCGCCGTGAACGGCCTGGTCGCCGCGACGGCGTCCGCGCTCATGTTCGGCGCCGCCTGGGCCGCGGAACTGAACCGGATCGCGCGGCGGAACGGCCGCGCCACGCTCAGCCTCCTCGCGCTCGGGTCGCTCGTGGTCGCGACCGGTGCCGTGAACCCGCTGCTCGTGCTGCTCGTGCTCGTGCCGCTGTTCATCGTGGGCCAGCACACCCGGTACACCACGGAGGAGGCGCGTAAGGCGACCACGGACGAGCTGACCGGCCTGCCCAACCGCAAGGCCCTTTACGCCCACGTGCAGGCCCAGGCGCGGACGTACGGTCAGTTTCGGCGCCGTCACCGGGGCCGCCCGGACGAACGACGCATGGCCCTGCTGCTCATGGATATCGACCAGTTTCGTCGGGTCAACGAGGCGTTGGGCCACGGGGTCGGTGACCGGCTGCTGGTCGCGGTGGCGGCGCGGCTGCGTGAGGCCATCGGCGGCGACGGCCTGGTGACCCGGCTGGGCGGCGACGAGTTCGCCGTGCTCGCGCCGCGTCTAGTCGACTCCGAGGCGGTGGGCGTGCTCGCCGGCCGGGTGGCGGACGCGCTCGCCGACCCGATCGTGCTCGACGGGCTGCCGCTCGACGTGACCGCCGCGATCGGCGCCGCCATCTACCCCGACCACGGCACCGACGTCATCACCCTGCTGCGCCGGGCCGAGGTCGCCATGTACGACGCGAAGGACCACAGCGCGACCTGGGCGCTCTACACGCCCGACGCGGAGCAACACTCACCGGAGCGGCTCGAACTGCTCGCGGACCTGCGCCGCGCCCTCGACTCGGGCAGCGACGACCTGCAGCTGCACTACCAGCCTCAGATCGACCTGGCCACCGGCCACATCTGCGGCGCCGAGTCGCTGCTGCGCTGGAGCCACCCGGAGCGGGGCTTCGTCAGCCCCGAGATGATCATCAGGATCGCCGAGCACACGGCGATCATGCGGAAGTTGACGGCGCGGGTGCTCGAGGAGGCGGTGTCGCAGCTGGCCAAGTGGCGGGCGGACGGGCTGAACCTGCGGGTGTCGGTCAACGTCAGCGCGCGTGACCTGCATCGGGGCGAGTTCGTCGACGACCTGTCCGAGCTGCTGGCCGAGCGGGGCGTGCCGGCCAACCAGCTGCAGATCGAGATCACCGAGGGCGCCCTCATGGCCGACTCCCGACGGGTGATGCTGACGCTGCACCGCCTCGACCGGCTGGGCGTGGCGCTGTCGCTGGACGACTTCGGGACGGGCTACTCGTCGCTGACCCACCTGCGCCGGTTGCCGCTGGCCGAGGTAAAGATTGACAAGTCTTTCGTACTGGGGATGACGACCGACACCGACGACAACGCCATCGTCGGCTCGATCATCGACCTCGGTCGTCGGTTGGGGCTCCGGGTCGTGGCCGAGGGCGTCGAGGACGAGGAGACCCGCCGCATGCTGCTGACCGCCGGCTGCGAGGTGGGGCAGGGGTGGTACTTCGCCCGTCCCATGCCGGCCGATGCGTTCGTCGCCTGGCTCGGCCGGTACCGTCCGCCCGAGGCGCCCGCCTGAGACCCGGGCTCGCCTGATACTCGGGTTCGTCGGCTGCGGGCCGGGCCATAGACTGAGCGTCGTTCGCCTGCTGTCTTCGACTCGGTACCGAAAGGCAACTCGATGGCCGCCATCACGCGGGAGGAGGTCGCGCACTTGGCGCGGCTGGCCCGGCTCGCCGTCACGGACGAAGAGCTCGACCGGTTCGCCGGGCAACTGGACGTGATCCTGCAGGCCGTCGCCCGGGTGGGTGAGGTGGCGGCCGCCGACATCCCCCCGACCTCGCACTCGGTGCCGCTCACCAACGTGCTCCGCGAGGACGTCGTGGTACCCGGCCTCGACCGGGAGGAGGCGCTCGCCGGCGCCCCGGACGCGGCGGAGCATCGGTTCCGCGTGCCGCGCATTCTGGACGAGGAGGTCTGACCGTGGCTGGCAAGCGTCCCGCGAAGAAGACCACGCCGGCCAAGGCGGCCTCCGCAGCCGCGGCCCCGAGTGGCGCGGGAAAGGCGGCTGGCGCCGCGAAGAAGGCTGGCGCGGGCAGTCCCGCGAAGGCGACGGGGGCCAAGGCGACAGGTGCCAAGGCGGCGGCGAAGGCCGTACGGTCAGCGCCCGCTCCGTCGGGTGACCTCACCCGCCTGCCGGCCGCCGAGCTGGGCCGGCTGATCGCCGCCGGCGAGGTCTCCGCGGTCGAGGTGACCCAGGCCCACCTGGACCGCATCGCCGCAGTGGATGATCGGGTTCACGCGTTTCTTTACGTCGATACCGAGGGTGCCCTGGCCGCGGCCCGGGCGGTGGACGCGGCCCGCGCCCGGGGGGAGCGGCTCGGTCCCCTGGCCGGCGTGCCGGTCGCGGTGAAGGACATCTTGACGACCCGGGGCATCCCGACCACCTGCGCGTCGAAGATTCTCGAAGGCTGGCGTCCCCCGTACGACGCCACTGTGGTGACCCGGCTTCGCGAGGCCGGCCTGGTCATGCTCGGCAAGACCAACCTCGACGAGTTCGCGATGGGATCGTCCACCGAGTACTCGGCGTTCGGCCCGACCTACAACCCCTGGGACCTGACACGGATCCCGGGTGGTTCCGGCGGTGGCACGGCCGCGGCGCTGGTGGCCTACGAGGCGCCGCTGGCGATCGGCACCGACACCGGCGGCTCGATCCGGCAGCCCGGGGCGGTGACGGGCACCGTGGGGGCGAAGCCCACCTACGGGGGGACGTCCCGGTACGGCCTGGTCGCCTTCTCGTCCTCTTTGGATACTCCCGGCCCGTGTGCCCGGACGGTCGAGGACGCCGCCCTGCTGCACGCGGTCATCGCCGGCCACGACCCGCGCGACTCCACCTCAATCCCGGCCCCGGTGCCCGACGTGGTCGCGGCGGCCCGGCTCGGCGCCACGGGCGACCTGTCCGGGGTGAGGCTGGGGCTGGTGACGCAGTTCGGGGG
>JADGGF010000289.1 GCA_019690055.1 Micromonosporaceae bacterium | reverse complement strand
CTGGTCACGTCAGGCATGGCTAAATTGCCGGTCGGCGCATCAGCTGTTCGTCCGGAACTTCCCGATCAGCACCAAACTGAAAAGCAGCTTGCCTTTACTCAACGGGCCGACCGTGACTTCGCTAACTGAGCCTCTCGCCGACCTGCCGGGCTCCGCCACCACGGCGCTGCTCTTCGGCGGAACCGTGCCGAACTTCGCCGATCCGGTCGCGATCAGGGCGACGGGTTGTCGCAGGCACCGGTGAAGGCGAGGATGTCGGCCGGCGCCCCGCGGTGGCACAGCGTGGGGTTGTCGAGCGGTTCCGGTTCATCATCAATGCCCACGAGGCCGCCGAACACCGACCCGACGAACTGCCAGGAACCCGATGTGTACCGCAGGACGATCCATTCATATGACGCCCACTCGGGCGTACCCCACTCCTTTGTCTCGTTGACCTCGACGAGCTCCGCCACCCACGTTCCCGTAGGGCCATCGGCGACGACCCAACGCAGGATTCTGTGACCACGACATACGTTACAGAGAGGCTCACCCACCGGGCCGGCGTGCAGTGGTGTGATCCGCCCAGGTCAGGTGATCCCGTCATGCTGCACCGTCAGCTGCCCGGCCGGCAAGACGAGCATGTCCGGCGGATTCCAGATCCAGGCGTTCGAGTACGACCGCGACAAGCTCAAGGCGAGCGCGTCCTACGTCTCCGGCAGCGGCTGGAAGGCCCAGATCCGCAATGACTCCTTCGGCAACTACGGTGGCTTGGTGCAGGCGATCTGCACCAGCCTGCCGGGCCGCACGACCGGCTCAACCACCGTGTCGGTCGTTGCCTGGTCAGCGGCAGTGTCCAGCAAAGACTGCGGCGCCACCAAGTGGCTGTCGGAAGTGGTTTGCCGAATGCCTGATCCTCTGTGGACAGTTTCGGTTACGTCAGCCACCAGGACGCGTACCTGCGGTGAGGGCGCGGATCCGGCTGATGATGTCGGGCCAGAGCTCCTCGGGCAGGTTATGGCCCATGCCGGGATACGCGACGAAGACGGATCCGGGAATTTGCTTGGCCACGTCCCGGCCGGCCTTGACCTTGATCAACGGGTCGTCGAGGCCGGCGATGACCAGCGTTGGGACGTTGATGCGGGACAGCGGAGGCAGTTTGAGCGTCCGCCCGGCGGCGATGTGCCGCTGGGTCGTGCGTGGGTCTCGCGGGCCGCGGGCGTGCGAGAGGGCGGCCGTCTCACGGGCCCACTGCTCCGGGAAGGGGAATCCGGGCGAGGCGAGCGCGCGGTAGATGGCGACCAGGTTGGCGATCTCGTCGTCGGGTGTGGTCGCCTTCTTGAGTCGGCGAAACTCCTTGAAGAAGCCGAACTTGACGTAGCTCAGCAGCCGCAGCGGACCCGCGGTCACCGGCCCGCCCACGCAGCTGACCAGCGAGCGAACACGCTCGGGATGCAGCAGCGCCAGCGCTTGCGCGAGCGCTGCGCCCATGGACGCACCCATGACGTGGGCGCTTGGCCAGCCGACGGCATCCATCACCGCCAGCGCATCCCCGAGCATGTCGGCTCCCGTGTACAGCGGCCTTGTCGAACCGACGAGTGCGCGCCACGGGTTCTGCCGGCGCGGGGAATCGAAGTGGGTCGACAACCCGGTGTCGCGGTTGTCGAAGCGGACGACGGCGAAGCCGTTCGCGACCAGTTGCTCGCAGAACGCGTCGGGCCACCAGACCATCTGGAAGTCCAGGCCCATGATGAGCAGCAACGGCTCGCCCGATTCAAGATCCCCAAAGGTCTCATAGGCGATGGACACGTCGCCGTTGCGGGCGAACAGGGTCTGCGACGGCATCGGCGGCTCCTCGAGTTTGGCAATGCACTCGCATGGTAACCAGCCCGCCAGGCGTTTGCAATGCAGTCGCATGGTATTAGGGTGTACCCGTGCCCAAGCAGGTCGACCACGAGGAGCGGCGTCGGGCGTTGGCTGAGGCGGTCTTCACCGTGATCGGCTCGCGCGGGTTCGAGGCGGTGAGCCTCCGCGAGGTCGCCGACATGGCCGGGGTCTCGATGGGCGCCGTCCAGCATTACTTCCCTTCGAAGAACGACATGTTGCTCTTCGCCCTCGGCCACATGCGGGCTCGCGTCATGCAGCGCCTGCAGTCCGCGATCGCGACGCTCGCCGAACCCACCCACCGCGACGTGATCCGCGCCGGCATCCGCGTTATGTTGCCCGTCGACGAGCCCGGCCGCCAGGAGGCGATCGTCAACATCGCGTTCTTCTCCGCCGCCACGGTCACGCCTGCGTATGCCACGGTGCTCCGCGACGGGTATGAGCGGCTGCTCGCCGCGACGGTCGGCCTGCTCGAGGCCGCGCGACAAGCTGGTGAGCTTCGGCGAGGCGTGGATGTGGACGCTGAGGCGGCCGGGTTGTTCTTCCTCATCCAGGGCCTCATCGGACCGATGCTGATCGGCGCCTGTACTCCGGACGAGGGTCTCGCCCTGGTCGACCGTCACCTTGACCGCATCTTCCGCTGAGCGGCGCTGGCGTTCGTACCTCGAGTCACCCGCCCAGACAACGAGTCGATGGGCACGGCTTGCGGATACCCTGCGCACGTGGTTGCTGAACTGTTCCTGGCCTCGGCCGAAGCGGTAGCGCCGCTGCTACGAGCGCCCGAGCTGACGGCCCACTGGAATCAGCCGAGCGCTCTGGCCGACTTCCCTACCAGCGGGCTGGCCGGTCACACTGCCCGTGCCGTTCTCAACGTGGAGCGGTACCTCGACGCCGAGGTGCCTTCGGGAGCTGCCCAGCTTGATGCGGTCGAGTACTTCCTCACCGCCAGCAGCGCTGACGTAGAGAATCCGGCGTCGGCCATGAACCAGGCCATCCGGGAACGGGGCGAGCAGGAGGCGGCGAGCGGTCCCCAGGCGCTGGTCGATGCCTACGACGCTGCGCGGGCCCGACTGGCGGCGCGGCTCCCCGGGCTTCCGGGTGACCAACCGGTCCTCATGTTCGGCCGCTACGTACTACCACTCGAGGAATGTCTGCTGACCCGACTGGTCGAGCTCGTCGTCCACGCTGACGATCTCGCCGTCACATTGCGGTTGCCCACTCCGGACTTTGGCGATCACGTGGAGGACCTGGTCATCTCGATACTCGCCCGTATCGCTCGGCGCCGACGCGGGACGCTACCCGTGCTCCGCGCGCTGGCCCGACGTGAACGCGCACCGTCAACGATCGCGGCGTTCTGACGCACATTCTTTCTGCGAAGGGATACCGTCGTGGCGACGCGAGTACCCTGCTGACTGTCGATCGCCATGGTTCTCCTCGATCGGCTCGCTGGTCTCGCCGTTGTCGAGCGAGGTGACCGTTGCGCCTGGCCGGCCGCGATCGGCGCTTCACCACTACTCGAAGCGGGATGGGTCGCCGACGCCCACTCGCAGGATTTCGGGTTCGTCCCCGGACAGGTCGACCACCGTCGTCGGTACGGTCCCGCCCTCGCCCCCGTCGACAACCGCATCCACGACGTGGTCGAGACGTTCTTTGATGTCCCAACCCAGGGTCATCGGCTCGCCGTCGCCGGGCAGCAGAAGCGTGCTGGACACCAGCGGCTCGCCCAGCTCCGCGACGAGCGCCTGGGCAACCGGGTGCGAGGTGATCCGTACGCCGACGGTGCGCTTCTTGGGGTGCAGCAACTGGCGCGGTACCTCGCGCGTGGCGGGCAGGATGAAGGTGTAGCTGCCCGGCGTCGCCGCCTTCACCAACCGGAACACGGCATTGTTGATCTGGACGAACTGACCGAGCTGTGAGAAGTCCCGGCACACCAACGTAAAGTGGTGCCGGTCGTCAAGATTGCGGATCCGGCGGATGCGCTCCAAGCCGTCGCGGTTACCCAAGCGGCAACCGAAGGCAAAGCACGAGTCCGTCGGATACACGATCAGGCCTCCGTCGCGGACCAGGTCCACGATCTGGGTGATCAGCCGGGCCTGCGGGTCGGTCGGATGCACGTCAAAGTACTTCGCCACCAGGCAAGCCTATGGGAATCCCGCGCCTCTCCCCCCGAGCGGGGCGGCCACACTGGCATCCCCAACCGTCGATTAAAGAGACCACGTCGTCCGGTCCAACCGCCGCACCGTGTGGCGGCTGTCGCTCGCGCCTGGCCAACCTTACTCTGGCCCACCTTCCGGCCTCAGGTCAGGACGTGGACGCACATCTGGCCGCGCAGCTCGAGTCGGACGACCTCTGATCGCGTCAGCGGTGTTGAGCGACCCCGGATCTGCCCCAGGGTCGATCGATGCATCATGCTGTGCAGGTGATTGGTCCGGTGATCGCCGCTGGACGGCGGCATTCGTTGGGGCTGCGCGCTGACGGCACCGTGGTGGCGGCCGGTGCGGGGACGTCCGGTGAGTGCCGAGTCGACGACTGGGTCCAGGTGATCGCGGTGGCGGCGGGCAACGTACATACGGCGCCGAACACCGGACGGTCGCACAGCGTCGGCCTCCGCGCGGACGGCACCGTGATAGCCACCGGCTGGAACGGGGACCGCCAGTGCGACGTCGCGTCATGGCGCAACGTGACCATGGTCGCGGCGGGCTGGCGTCGCACCTTGGGGCTGCTGAAGGACGGCACCGTGGTGGCCGCGGGACGGCGCCGCGAGGGAGCGGGCGACGTAGGCCAATGGCGGGAGATTGTCGCAGTGGCCTGTGGTGACTGGCACTCGGTGGGCCTCCGAGCCGACGGGAGCGCCGTTGCTGTGGGAGACAATCGTCGTGGGCAATGCGCGGTCGACACATGGCGTAACCTTGCCGCCGTCGCCGCCGGCTACCTGCACACGGTCGGTCTCGCCAAAGACGGACGCGTCCTCGCCGCCGGAGACCGATCGACCGGCGCCTGTGACGTCGATTCCTGGCGGGACATCGTGGCCGTCGCGGCCGGCAGCTACCACACCGTCGCCCTCACCACGACCGGCCGAGTCCTGGCCGTCGGTAACAACGACTTCGGCCAGTGCAACGTGGCCGACTGGCGCGGAATCGTGGCGGTAGCCGTCGGCTCCACCCACACCCTCGGACTACGCGCGGACGGAACCGTTGTGGCAACCGGAAACAACGAGCACGGCCAGTGCGACGTCACCGGCTGGAACGCGATCCGGGTCCCCTGACCAGGCTCGTTGACGCGACGCCCGTCTGGCGACGCGTGGCGGCGCTAGACTCGCCTGGCCATGGGACTCCTGACTTTCAGCCTCAACCTCACGCTGGACGGTTGCGTCGACCACCAGGAGGGGATCGCTGACGACGAGACGCACGCCTACTTCACCCGTCTCATGGACGAGAGCGGGGCAATGCTGTGGGGCCGCGTCACCTACGAGATGATGGAGAGCTACTGGCCGGGCGTCGCCCGCGGCGACGTGGAGGCGCCTCCAGCCATGCGCGAGTGGGCAACCAAGCTGGAGGCCAAACCCAAATACGTGGTGTCGTCGACGCGCACGGACTTCCCGTGGACCAACAGCCACCACCTCGCCGGCGACCTGCGCGAGAGCGTGCAGCAGCTCAAGGACGCGACCCCGGCCGGGGTCCTCCTCGGCAGCGGCACGCTCGCAACCGAACTCGACCGGCTGGACCTGATCGACGAGTACAAGCTGCTCATCCATCCCAGGATCGCCGGCCACGGCCCGACGCTGTACCAGGGCGGGTTGCCCAGAACGCGCCAGCTCGAGCTGCTCTCGGCGGAGCCGCTCCGCAACGGCGCGGTGGCCATGCACTACCGCCGTGCGCGCTGAATCACAGGAGTGGCGACTCTGAGCTGAGTGCTAGGACGGCAAAGGATATCTGTAGATGGACTCCGGAGCAGCACGCCCACGGCGGAGATGGCCGCAGTGTGCAGCACGAACGCCAGGCTCAGGAGCCAGAAGCCGTTGTCCCGTAACGCTTCGCTGAGCTTGGCGCCCGTTCGCGCGTTGCTGGGCACGCGGTGGGCGTGGGCGTTGGGGACGGCGACGAGGTGGCCGGGGA
>JADGGF010000288.1 GCA_019690055.1 Micromonosporaceae bacterium | reverse complement strand
CGTGGGCTCGGCGAGGGGCGGCTCAAGTGGGGCTGGCTGCCGAACGGGCACAACGACTTCATCTTCGCGGTGGTCGCCGAGGAGCTCGGTGTCGTCGGCTGCCTGGTCGTGCTCGCCCTCTTCGCCGTGCTGGCCTACACCGGGCTGCGGATCGCTCGCCGCTGCAGCAACCCCTACCGCCGGCTGGTCGCGGCCGGCGTCACCTCGCTCATCGCCGGCCAGGCGACGATCAACATCGCGGGGGTCGTGGGGCTGGCGCCGGTGACCGGCCTGCCGCTGCCGTTGATCTCGGACGGGGGCAGCGCGCTCGTGGTGACGCTCGCGATGATCGGCATTCTCGCCTCGTTCGCCCGGGCCGAGCCGGCCGCGGCCATGGCCCTGCACGCCCGTCCACCCGGGAAACTGGCCCGACTACTCTGGGCACCGCTGCCGCCCCTACCGCTGCCGGTGTCGGCCATCCAGCGGGACCGGACAACCGGCGCCGACCGGCCCGAGCACGACGCGACGGGCCCCGAAGCCGTACGACCGGAGCGCACCGACCGGACCGACCGGCGCGATCGGCCCGACGACAGGGACCGGCCCCGGGGGCGCAGCCGCCGCGGGTACGACCAGGAGGGGTGATACGCGCATGGCCGAGGTGCGGCCTTCCGAACCGGCGGGGGTACGACCGTCTGAGCCAGCGGGGGTACGACCGTCCGACCCGGCGGGTGCCCGGCGACGGGCGGCCCAGCCGGTCGGCTCCGGCGTACGGTCGGCCGAGTCGACCGACTCGCCGCTGCGGTCGGTCGTGTTGGCCGGGGGCGGCACGGGCGGGCACATCTACCCCCTGCTCGCCTTCGCCGACTGCCTGCGCCGGCACCAGCCCGACATCCGGATCACCTGCGTGGGCAGCAGCAAAGGCCTGGAGGGTCGGCTGATCCCGGCCGCGGGCTACGACCTGCGCCAGGTGCCGGCCTATCAGCTGCCGCGCCGGTTGAACGTCGATCTGCTCGCCACGCCCGCGCGGATGCTGCGCTCGATGAAGGCCGGGCTGGAGATCCTCGATGACGTGCAGGCCGACGTGGTGGTCGGGTTCGGCGGGTACGTGTCGGTCCCGGCCTACCTGGCGGCCTGGCGGCGGCATACACCGCTGGTGATCCACGAGATGAACGTGCCCCCGGGTGTGGCCAACCGGCTCGGCATGCGGTTCACCCGCCACGTGGCGGTCGGTTTCCCGCACCAGCCGTCCGCCTCGCCCCTGCTCGCGCACGCCCGCATGACCGGGGTTCCGCTACGCCCCGCAATCGCGACGCTGGAGCGCAAACAGGTGCGCCACGGGGCCCGGGAGCACTTCGGGCTGCATCCGTACCTGCCGGTGCTGTTCGTCTTCGGCGCCTCCCAGGGGGCGCGGTCGATCAATCTGGCGGTCGCCGCCGCGGCGAAGGCGATCACCGAGGCTGGTATCCAGGTGCTGCACGTGACGGGTGCGCGGAATGAGCCGGTGGAGGTTCCGCCGAACCTGCCGGTGCCGTACATCACCGTGCCGTACATCGAGGACATGGAGCTCGGCTACGCGGCGGCCGACCTCGTGCTGTGCCGCGGTGGCGGCATGACACTCGCCGAGGTGACCACGGTCGGCCTGCCCGCGATCTACGTACCGTTGCCGTACGGTAACGGGGAGCAGCGGCGCAACGCGCTGCCCGTGGTCCAAGCGGGTGGCGGCATCATGGTCGACGATGCCGAGCTGACCCCCGATTGGATCGAGAGGACGGTGGTCCCGTTGGCCAACGATCCGAAGCGTCTGCATGACATGAGCGAGGCTGCGGAGCGCTTCGGTCGCCGCGACGGAGACGAGGCGCTGCGGGCGTTCGTGCTGGACGTCGTCTCGGGGAGGCTGTAAACCACCATGACGTCATCGGTGTCTGCCGCCACGGAAGTCCTCCCGGCGGAGGAACTCGGTCGGGTCCACCTCATCGGCATCGGCGGGATCGGCATGAGCGCGCTCGCGCGGCTGCTGCTCTCCCGAGGCATCCCCACCTCCGGCAGCGAGCTCAAGGACTGGCCCGCGCTCGCCGGTCTGCGGGCGCTCGGCGGGACCATCCACATGAGACACGATGCGTCCAATCTGGACGGTGTGGACACGGTCGTGTACTCCAGTGCCATCCCCGCCGACCACGTCGAGATGGTCGAGGCCCGGGCACGCGGCCTGCGCATCCTGCACCGCTCGGAGGCGCTCGCCTCGGCGATGGTGGGCCGCACGACGATCGCAGTCGCCGGGACGCACGGCAAGACCACGACGACATCGATGGTCACGTCGATCCTGCAGCACGCGGGGCTCGACCCGTCGTACGTCATCGGCGGGGAGATCGCCGAGGCCGGCGCGAACGCGCACCACGGCACGGGCGAACATTTCGTTATTGAAGCCGACGAGCATGACCGGTCGTTCCTCAACTACCGGCCGTCGATCGCCATCATCACGAACATCGACGCGGATCACCTCAACACGTACGGCGACCTGGCCGGGCTGGCCGACGCGTTCTTCGAGTTCGGCAGCCTGGTGGGGCCGTCCGGCCTGGTGGTGACCTGGGCCGACGACCCGCTCACCCGGCAGCTCGCCGACCGGGCGCGCGCGGCCGGGCTGCGGGTGGAGACGTACGGCGAGGCGGAGGACGCCACGCTGCGGGTGACCGACCTGCGCTCGGACACCGGGGCCGCGCGCTACCGGGCGTTCCTGGAAGGCGAGTCGCTCGGCGAGTTCACCCTGTCGGTGCCCGGGCGGCACCTGGGCCTCAACAGCGCGGCCGCCGCGCTGGTGGCGCTCCGGCTGGGCGTGCCCGTAGCGACGGTGGCCGAGGCGCTGGCCCGCTTCCCCGGCGTGCGGCGGCGGTTCGAGCGCAAGGGCGAGGTCGGCGGCGTTCGGGTCTACGACGAGTACGCCTACCACCCCACGTCCATGACCGCCGCGCTGCGCACCCTGCGCGAGATGGCCGGCTCCGGGCGGCTGCTGGTGGTCTTCCAGCCGTACCGGGTCTACCGCACCCGGGACCTGCGCCCGCAGATCGCGGCCGCGCTCGCGCTCGCCGACGAGGTCGTGGTGATGGAGGTCTTCGGCCCGGGCGAGGCCCGCGGCCCCGGCGACGGGGGGATCGCCCTGCACGCCGCCATCGACCTGCCCCCGGAGCGGAAGGTCTTCGTCGCCTCGTGGGAGGACGTGCCGGGTGAGGTCGTCGCCCGGGCCCGGCCCGGCGACATCGTGGTGACGATGGGCGCACCGCCGATCTCGCTCATGGGGGAGGAGTTGCTCGCCGCCCTCGCCGCTCGGGAGCAGGCGTCGCCGGTCGGTCCCGACACGGACGGCCGGTGACCGGGAGCGGCCCCCCGTCCCCCGGTGGGCGCTCGGGCGTCCGGCGCTGGCGGTTGGTCCGCGCCCGCGGTGAGGTGCCGCGCCGCCGGGCCGTCGGGCGGTCGCGCCGGCGTGGAGCCCGCTGGCTGCTGCTCGGCCTGGTGGGCGCGGTGCTCGTGGCCGGCGCCGCTTGGGCGCTGCTCGGCACGAGCCTGGTCGGGGTGCGCGACATCGAGATCAGCGGCGTCGAGATCACCACGGAGGAGGCCGTCCGGGACGCGGCGGCCGTGACGCTCGGCACCTCGCTGCTGCGCCTGGACACCGGGGCCATCGCGGCGCGGGTCGGGGCGCTGCCCCCGGTGGCGCACGTGGACGTACGCCGGTCGTTCCCGCATACGCTCGTGATCACGGTGACCGAGCGGACCCCCGCCGCGGTGGTACCGGCGCCGGACGGCTACGCCGTGCTGGCCGCCGACGGCGTGGTCTACCACCACGTCGCCGCGCCGCCCGCTGGGATTCCGGTCGTCCGCCTGGAGGCGCCCGGTCCGACCGATCCCGCGACCCTGGCGGCCCTGCGGGTGGTCGCCGCCCTGACACCCGAGCTGCGCGCGGTGCTGGCCGAGATCCGCGCCCCCGCCCCGACCGCAATCAGCCTGGCGCTCGTCGACGGCCGCACGATCGTGTGGGGCGACGCCGAGGCCAGCGACCGCAAGGCCGCCGTCGCCACCGTCCTGCTCGCCGAGGACGCCACCACCATCGACGTCTCCGTCCCCGACATCGCCACCGTGCGCTGACCCTTCCAGTTGGTGACTTTCTGGGCCTGTGCGGGGCCCGGCCCTGCCCAGTTGGTGACTTTCTGGGCCTGCGCGGGGCCCGGTTGCGCCCTGTCGGTGACTTTCTGGGCATCGGTGGCGCTCAGGGCAGCGTCCCTGGTGGGCCCTGTCCAGGCGTGGACGGCGCCCGCACGTCGACACGCCGCCGGGGTTGCTTGGCGGGCAGGGGCGGGGCACATACGGTCCAGGCAGACGACGGGGTTGACAGAACCCTCAATCTCTAGTAGAGGTTTAGGGTTTCCTGTCGTAAAGGCGTCCGGTTCGGGCGTTACGAGCGGATGCGCGTCACTGTCCACCCGGGCCGACCGTTGTCTACTGTGGATCAGGCAGAATAACAACTGCGTAGTTCACATCGGACGAGCCGCCGATCGAAGGGAACGCATTGATGACACCTCCGCACAACTACCTGGCGGTCATCAAGGTGGTCGGCATCGGCGGCGGCGGCGTGAATGCCGTCAACCGCATGATCGAGGTGGGCCTGAAGGGCGTCGAGTTTATCGCCATCAATACCGACGCGCAGGCTCTGCTGATGAGCGACGCCGACGTCAAGCTCGACGTCGGCCGGGAGCTCACCCGTGGGCTCGGCGCCGGCGCCAACCCTGAGGTGGGGCGCAACGCCGCCGAGGACCACCGCGAGGAGATCGAGGAGGTTCTCCGCGGCGCCGACATGTGCTTTGTGACGTGCGGCGAGGGCGGCGGTACTGGCACCGGCGGCGCACCGGTGGTGGCCCGCATCGCCCGCGAGCTCGGGGCGCTGACGATCGGCGTGGTCACCCGGCCGTTCTCGTTCGAGGGCAAGCGCCGCATGCTGCAGGCCGAGGCCGGCATCGAGGAGCTCCGGCAGCAGTGCGACACGCTCATCGTGATCCCCAACGACCGGCTGCTCGCGCTGGGTGACCGCAGCATCAGCATGATGGACGCGTTCCGCCAGGCCGACCAGGTCCTGCTCTCGGGCGTGCAGGGCATCACCGACCTGATCACCACGCCGGGTCTGATCAACCTCGACTTCGCCGACGTGAAGAGCGTGATGAGCGGTGCCGGGAGCGCGCTGATGGGCATCGGCTCGGCCCGCGGCGAGAACCGCGCCGTGGAGGCGGCCGAGCGGGCGATCTCCAGCCCGCTGCTGGAGCAGAGCATGGATGGCGCGCGCGGCGTGCTGCTGTCGATCGCGGGCGGCTCCGACCTCGGCCTGTTCGAGATCAACGACGCCGCCCAACTGGTCACGGACGCGGCCCACGCCGACGCGAACATCATCTTCGGGGCGGTCATCGACGATGCGCTGGGGGACGAGGTCCGGGTGACGGTGATCGCGGCCGGCTTCGACGGCGGCGCCCCGGCGTACCGGCCCGCCGACTCGCAGCGCCGCTCGGTCTTCTCGAGCAGCACAGACACGCCTCCGGTGACCCGGCCGACGCCGATTCAGCCGCCGCGGCGGGTGCTCTTCGACGACGTCGACGTGCCGGACTTCCTCAAGAACGGCGCCTGACCACCGCTCCCATGACCATCGATCGGCTCCATCGACGGACGACCGGCTCCGAGTGACCCCTGCTCCGATTGATTAACGACCGGACCACATGACCAACGACGAGGCGCGACGCGCCACCCTGGCGGCCAACCTCGCCGCCGTACGGGAGCGCATCGCCGGCGCCTGCCGCGACGCCGGGCGGGATCCGGGTGAGGTCGCCCTGATCGTGGTCACCAAGACCTACCCCGCGTCCGACGTGCTGCACCTGGTCAGCCTGGGGGTCACCGACATCGGCGAGAACCGCGACCAGGAGGCGGCGCCGAAGGCCGCGCAGGTCGCGGCCTGTGACATAAACACA
>JADGGF010000287.1 GCA_019690055.1 Micromonosporaceae bacterium | reverse complement strand
CGCCCCCGCGGGCCGCGCCCCGCCCGCCGGGGGCGCGGGCCCCGCCGCGCCCGCCCGACGGGGTCGACAGGGGCCGTCGCTCCACGACGACCACCTCCTGCGGCGGCTCCTCGTAGAACTCGGCGTCGGCGTACCGGGCCTGCCGCCGTCGAGCCGACCGGCCCCGCACCGCCCGGGGGCGGGGCTCGTCGGCGAGCTCGTCGTCGATGACCTCACCCTCCACAGGAGACGGTGCGTCGGCGCCGATGAGGTACCGCCACAGGGCGACCAGCCGGGACGGGATCCGGTTGATCGGCGTCGCCGTGACCACGAGCGTGCCGAAGATCGCGAGCAGGACCAGCAGGATGACCGCCACCACCGGGGTCACGGCCGCAGCCAACCCACCACCGACGAGACGGCCCAGCCACCCACCCGCCGTGTCCATCGCCGCCGCCGTGGTCGGCTGCCCCTTGCCGACGTGCAGCAGTCCGGAGGCGGCCAGGGTGAGCGAGGTCCAGCCCACCACGCCCCGGCCGCGCGGGCCCTCCTCCGCCGGCTCGCGCATGAGCCAGATGCCGGCGAGGAACAGCAGGGGTGGCAGGGCGACGGTGATCGCCCCGACGCAGAACCGGGTGTAGCCGGCGACGAACTGTCCCACCGGCCCGCCGCCGCCCCAGTAGACGGCGACCGCGAACACGATGCCCAGGCCGATGAGCAGCAGCCCGCCGCCGTCCCGCCGGTGGGACCGGTCGAGCTCCCGGGCGGTCGCGGCCTTGCGCCCTATCGCCCGCACGACCCAGCCCACGGCGTGCGCGAGCCCCATCCAGAGTCCGGCGATTCCCACACCGATGAAACCGAGCGAGGCCAGCGGCGATGACGCCTTGCCGCCCTTTCCGGACGTGGCACGTCCGGCCGCACGCCGGGCGCGTGCGACCTCCGCTCGGGCGGCGCGCGCCGACTCATGCGCCGCCTCGTGGGCGGCCCGACGCCCGCCTAGCCGAGCCATTCGGCCCTCTGCGGTCGGCCAGCCATGGCATTCACGGTAGCCGTGCCCTCACCGGTGCCGTATCACCTGGTTGTCGTCATCCGGTCACGTGTCCCGTCCGGACGTCCGGCCCCCGACCGAAGGCCGGCTCACGCGACCGCCGGACCGGACCGTACGGCCCGGTCGGCCGGCGGACGGGCGCGGCGCCGACGCCAGAGGAGGAACGCGCCCACCCAGGAGACGAGGACGACCAGGGCGACCGCCGCTCTGGCCTCGTGCAGGTACTCGGGCGGATAGATCACCCCGGTGACGTACCGGTCGATGAAGCCGGCGGTCAACGGCGGCTGGCCGCTGCGCTGGCGAGCCCAGTTCTCGGCCACGGTGAGCGGGCAGTCGACCCATTCGAGCACGATCAGGATGCCCCAGACGGCCGCGGCCGCGTGTGGGACGATCGCCCTGGGCCAACGCCAGGCGAGAAAGCCGCCCAGCACGAGGTAGGCGAGGTACCCGAAGTGCAGGGCGAGGATGACGTTGACCAGCCAGCTGTACACCACCGCTCGACGCTACCGCCGACTCGCACGTCCGGGGACGGGGTGCGCCGGCCCGGATCTCGGCTGGTCGCCTACACCTCGTAGCGGGCGCCGGTGCGGGTCACCTCGAGCGGCCCGGTGAACGCGGCCGAGGCGGAGTCGACGACGTTCGCCTCGCTGCACCAGGCAGCGACCAGGTGGGTCAGCACCAGCCGGCCGACGCCCGCCTTGGTCGCCGCCTCGCCCGCCTCGCGGCCGGTGAGGTGCAGGTCGGGCGGGTTCTGCACGCCGTCGGGGTAGCTGGCCTCGCAGAGGAACAGGTCGGCCCCGTGCGCGAGCCGCAGCAACGCCTCACAGGGCGCGGTGTCGGCCGAGTAGGCCAGGACCCGCCCCCCGTGCTCGACGCGCATGCCGTACGTCTCGACCGGGTGGTTGACCCGGTCCACGGTCAGCGTGAACGGCCCGATCGACAGGGTCCCCGGGCGCAGCTCCCGGAAGTCGTACACGTCATCCAGCGGGCCCTCGCCGTAGGCAGCGGCGAGCCGGGCCGCGGTGCCGGCCGGACCGTAGAGCGGCAGCCTCGGGTACGGCCCGTCCGGAGCGTACCGGCGCACGACCACGTAGCTGCATGCGTCGAGAATGTGGTCGGCGTGGAGATGGCTGAGCACGATCGCATCGACAGATTTGATCGTCGCGTACCGCTGCAAGCCGGACAGCGATCCCGTCCCGAAGTCGATGAGCAGCCGGAATCCGTCGGCCTCGACCAGATACGACGAACAGGCGGACTCAGGTCCCGGAAAGCTTCCCGCACACCCGAGCACAGTCAGCTTCATCGCAGCGCTCCCGCGGTGACGGTCCGGCCAGGGGCACGGGCACCATCCACAGTGGCATCAACCGCAACGGATGTGTCGGCGCCGTCCAGCGGGGCGGGTTCGAAGCCGGCCGGCGGCACGACGGGGCCGAGGAAGCGCTGGGCGAGCCGCGTGAACGGCGCCTGGTCACCGGTGGCGAGGAAGCGGTGCTGCGGCGGTGTGGGGTCGTCGCGGAGCAGCCCGTGCTCGGTGAGGACACGGTAGACCTCGCGCGCGGTCTCGTCCGCGCTGGAGACCAGGGTCACCGAGTCGCCCATGACGAAGCTGATCATCCCAGCCAGCAGGGGATAGTGGGTGCACCCCAGCACGAGCGTGTCCACGTCCGCCTGCTTCAGCGGCTCCAGGTAGGACTCGGCCAGACGCTGCAGTTCCGGGCCCGACGTGATGCCCCGCTCCACGTAGTCCACGAACGCGGGGCAGGCGACCCCGGTCACCTGCACGTGGGGCGCGGCCGCAAACGCGTCGATGTACGCACCGCTGGTGATCGTTGCGGTGGTGCCGATGACCCCGACCCGTCCGGTGCGGGTCGTCGCCACCGCCCGTCGCACGGCCGGCCGGATCACCTCGATGACCGGCACCGAGTACCGCTCCCGGGCGTCGTGCAGGCAGGCCGCCGACGCGCTGTTGCACGCGATGACCAGCAGCTTCACCCCGTCCGCGATCAACCGGTCCAGGCACTCCAGAGCGTAGGCGCGCACCTGGGCGATCGGCTTCGGTCCGTACGGCACGTGGGCGGTGTCGGCGAGGTAGCGCACCTGCTCGTTTGGTAGCTGGTCGAGGATCGCCCGCGCAACGGTGAGTCCTCCGACGCCTGAGTCGAAGACTCCAACCGGCGCGTTCGTCACGGCAGGGAGCCTACGCTGGCGAGCCCGTCGACAAAGAATGCTCGACCACATCATGTCGCCAAGGTGACATGATCACCGCCGATGGCTACCGACAGTAGTCGTTAGAATTCGAAGCGCTATCGGCCACGTTGCGGTCCACGGGGAACCTGCTTAAGGTCACAAGTCGGCCGCGTTCTCTCCAGGGCGGCCGGACGCGGGGGACTGCACAGCACCCCAGAGAGGAGCCCCACCGTGAGCGCCGAGACGCCGACCAGCTCCCCGCGATCCGGAGAGCACGGCCACCAGACGGGGGTTGATGAACGGTACGCCGGGACCGGGTACGCACCGGTCCAACGCGGTCGCCTCGCGACCGTGGCCGCCGAGCACGACGCCCGGTTGGCCCGCGTCGCCGCGGAGCCGACGTCCATGGTGCCGGTCGCGGCGGCCACCTCGGCCGCGCCGAGCACGGCGAATGACGCGCCGCTCAGCTGGGCCCAGGACTCCGGCATCATGCCCGTCGTCAGCCGGCAGCCCCGGCTGCGCCAGATGTTCGGCGTCTGCACCTGGGCCGCCGTGCTCGGGGTGCTCGGCCTGGGCGTCGGGATCCGGGGCCTGGTCGCCATCCTGATGAAGGCGGCTCCCGGCTGGTACGAGCCGGCCATGATCGGCGTGGGCTTCGTGGGCATCGGGCTCACGGTGGGCGCGTTCGTGACGGTGTACCGCCGCCGCCTGCCGTACGTCCTGCTCGCGGCGGCGACCGCGGTCCTCGCCTACGCGGTCCTCCTGACCGTCACCGCTGTGTAGGGTTGCCCTCGCTCCGCTCGGGCGGGCCTCGGGCCCTTTAGTGCGTGGCCTTCCCGCGTCGCCTCGGTCGCAGAGCGACCTCAGTTCCTCAGTCCAGGCCACGCGGCCCGAGGCCGTTCGTTCCTTGCTTTCAGCGCGGACCGAGGTTGACGAAACTCAGGCCCAGAGCTGGCCTTCGAGGGCGTTTTCGGCGTCGGCCAGGGTGCCGCCGTAGGCCCCGGTGGACAGGTACTTCCACCCGCCGTCGGCCACGATGAAGGCCACGTCGGCCCGGCGCCCCACCTTGAGCGCCTGGTGGGCCACGGCGAGCGCGGCGTGCAGGATCGCGCCGGTGGAGAAGCCGGCGAAGATGCCCTCCACCTCGACGAGCTGCCGCGTGCGCAGCACGGCG
This sequence comes from Micromonosporaceae bacterium, assembly GCA_019690055.1. GTDB lineage: Bacteria > Actinomycetota > Actinomycetes > Mycobacteriales > Micromonosporaceae > DATBGZ01. Next base: position 1,597 of record JADGGF010000287.1, on the reverse strand, counting down.
TCGCGCGTGCCGACCGAGAACCGCCGGGTCAGCACGCTGGCGTCGTACAGCTCGGGTACGTAGCCCTCGTCGATGTTGCGCAGGCCGTAGACCAGCTCGCCGTACCGAGGCTCGGCGGCGATGATCTCGATGCCCTCGACCTTCTCGCGCAGGTACCGACCGACGCCCATGAGCGTGCCGGTGGTGCCGAGGCCGGCCACGAAGTGCGTGATCGTGGGCAGGTCACGCAACAGCTCGGGGCCGGTGGTCTCGTAGTGGGCCCGCGCGTTCGCCTCGTTGGCGTACTGGTTGAGCATCACCCAGTCGGGGTGCTCCTCGGCGATCTGCCGGGCCATCTTCACCGCCGCGTTGGAGCCCCCGGCCGCGGGCGAGAAGATGATCTCGGCGCCGTACATGCGCAGCAGCTGGGTCCGTTCGGCCGAGACGTTCTCCGGCATCACGCAGACCAGCCGGTAGCCGCGCAGCTTCGCCACCATGGCCAGCGCGATGCCCGTGTTCCCGCTGGTCGGCTCAAGGATCGTGTCACCCGGCCGCAGGCGGCCGGCCTCCTCGGCCGCCCGGATCATCCACACCGCCGCCCGGTCCTTGATCGAGCCGGTCGGGTTGCGGTCCTCGAGCTTGGCCCACAGCCGGACGTCCGGCGATGGGCTCAGCCGGGGCAGGCCCACCAGCGGCGTCCCGCCGCACGCGTCCAGGAGGCTGTCGAACCTGGCCATGCCTACACGGCTCCGGCTCCGCCGGCGACAGCGGGCAGGACGGTCACGGTGTCCCCGTCGTTGAGCTTGGCGTCCAACGCCCCGAGGAATCGCACATCCTCGTCATTAACGTAAATGTTTACGAACTTGTGGAGCGTGCCCTCCTCGGTGACCAGGCGGCCCCGCAGCCCGGGAAACTGCGCGTCGAGGTTGGCCAGCAACTCGGCGAGCGTGTCTCCCGAGCCACTGACGACCTTCTGACCACCGGTGTAGGAGCGCAGGATCGTAGGGACACGCACTTCAATAGACATCGCTATCTACTCCTGGTTCTCTTCTCGGAAACGAGCGCGGCGCCCGGCGGGCGTCAGAGGCGAGGCGGACGGTTCAGGCCGGACACTCGTACTCGACCGACACCGGCGTGTGGCCGAACATGTAGCTCTGGACAGCGTCAGGCGAAGCATTGAGCAGCTTCACCGGTTCCTCGGTGACCACGCCGTCCACGATCCGGTAGGAACGCACCTCGGTGACGTCGGGCGCGCGGGTGGAGACGAGCAGATAGTGGGCCTGCGGCCAGCCGGCGTAGCTCACGTCGGTGCGCGACGGGTACGCCTCGGTCGCCGTGTGTGAGTGGTAGATGACGACCGGCTCCTCGTCGCGGTCGTCCATCTCCCGGGCCACCCGCAGGTACTCACGATCATCGAAACGGTAGAAGGTCATCGACCGCTCGGCGTTGACCATGGGGATGTGCCGGGTCGGGGTGTCGCTGCCCACGGGGCCGGCGACCAGCCCACAGGCCTCGTCGGGGTGGTCGCGGCGCGCGTGCGCCACGATCGCGTCGAGGATCGAGGCGTCAATGGTCAGCACGCACCCAGCCTACCCGGCCGCCCGCCCGGCCCCGCCGG
>JADGGF010000286.1 GCA_019690055.1 Micromonosporaceae bacterium | reverse complement strand
ACCCCGGCGCCCGGGTCACGTGCGATACCGAGCCCGGTCGCCCGGCGATAGTCGAGATCGTCGCCGGGTCAGTGACGGTGCTGCTGGAGGTGCGCGACCAGCGGGTGGCCGACCAGCTCGCCAGCGCCGCGGCACAGTGCCGCGACGCACTCACCGAGGAGAGTGAGAGATGATCGACCTGAGCGGCGCGCAGTGGCGCAAGAGCACCCGCAGCGGCCCGAACACCGACAACTGCGTCGAGGTGGCGAACCTCGGCGACAGGATCGCGGTGCGGGACTCGAAGGACCCGACCGGTCCGGTGCTGGTGTTCACGCCGGCCGAGTGGGACGCGCGTTCATCGCCGGCGCCAAGGACGGCGAGTTCGACCGCTGAGACCTGGCGGGGGGCGCGAGCCCGGGGCGGGCGGTCGTCCGGCCGCCACCCCGGGCCACGACTTCCGCAGCTATTGCCTTGGCGGCGCCAAGGATAGCACCTTTGCCTGATGTCCAGATGGTGACAAAGTACGGCCTAGCCTGGATATCATGCGGGCTAGGGTGTACTCTCTAGGTATGACGACGTACTGGCGAGTGCAGGACGCGAGCAAGGACCCCCAGCAGCTGCTCGACCCGGCCACCTGGCAGTCCCGAGTGTGGTCCGGCGTCGCCATGATCACCTGCCCCGACTGCAAGGGCTACCAGACCGACGACCCGTGCTACACCTGCCGCGACCGGGGCCAGATCGAGGACGTGCGCTACGGCGTGTCGGCGTGCCGCACCCTCGAGGACCTGTACCGCTACTTCGGCCGCCGCATGGGCCCGGACACCATCACCGCCGAGTACCTGGAGGACTGCGTCCTGATCGAGATGGAGGCGGACGTGGCCGAGGACGACGACCACGACGCCGACGAGGGGCTGTCGATCCTGGTATGGCCGCGGCGGATCGTGTCGGTGCGCCCGTTCGGGCCTGAGGACATCCCCGCCGAGTACATCGAGGAGCAGTGGTGATCCCCGCCGACCTGGTCGAGTGGCTGGCGCAGATGCCCCGTGTCGAGCGGATCAAGATGCTCGGCGCGCTGGTCGACACCGAGACAATCCGCGCACTGGCCCGCATGCGCCGGGCCGAGATCGCAGCGGAGCTGGCCGAGCGTGGCTACGGCGGGCGCAAGTCGTTGGCCGCTGAGCTTGGTATCACCCGTCCCGAGACGCTGTCGGAGACGGTCCGACGGCACCGACTGGAGACACGGCACACAAGGAGTGGCGACCACGATGACTGATCCCGTCCGCCGTCTGCGCCGGGTCCGGTGGGCTGTCCGCGCCACCCACTGAGAGGAGACCGCCCATGCCCGAGAACACGACCAACCGCGATCCCGTGATGCACCTGCTCGGCGCACTGACCGAGGGAGCGAGCGTCTATATCGAGAACATGGAGCGCGACGGCCAGCGTCAGCTCGTCGCATCGACCGACCTGCCAACCAAGGGCAGCGAGGATCCGGAGTTTGCGAAACTGGGCTTCACCTTCGGCGACCCCTACCCAGACGATCCGCTGTTCCGGCCGGCAACGCTGCCGACCGGCTGGAGACGCGAAGGATCAGACCACCCGATGTGGTCGTACATCGTCGACGATCGTGGGCGCAGGCGTGTGGCCGTGTTCTATAAGGCCGCGTTCTACGACCGCCGGGCGGATATGCGTCTGGAGACGGTCTATAGCTACGCATGGTCGGTGCTGTTCGGAGACATAGCCGGCCCAGAGTTTGATGATTCGTGGTGCACGCGCGCCGCGTTCGCCGACGCCCTGGACCAGATCCGCCAACTGCTTGCGGAGCGTATCGCACGGTACGAAAGCCAGATCGATAACCCATCTCTGCCGTGGGTGGCCAGCGAGCTGGAGAAGACGCGAGCCGACCTGGCGAAGGTCGAAGCGGTGATTGCTCAGCATTCGGAGGAGTCGTGAACCTGCGCCGTCTGCGCCGGGTCCGGTGGGCTGTCCGCGCCACCCTGGCCCTCGGCGTCGCCGCCAGCGTCACCGCCAACGTGCTGCACGCGCAGCCGAACCCGATCAGCCAAGCGATCGCCGCATGGCCACCCTTGGCGCTGCTCGTGACGATCGAGCTGATCAGCCGTGTCCCCGTCCACCGCCGCGGCTTGGCCGCCGTCCGGCTGGCCGCGACAGCGGTGATCGCCGGGATCGCGGCATGGGTGTCGTACTGGCACATGGTCGGTGTCGCCGCCAGGTACGGCGAGACGGGTGCGTCGCCGTATCTGCTGCCGCTGTCGGTGGACGGGCTCGTGGTGGTGGCGTCGGTGTGTCTGGTCGAGCTGGCGGGACGGATCGCGTCAGCCGAGCGACCCGCGACAGCGACACAGCCCGTCGCCGCGACGGTGACGCGGCCCGCGCCGGTTGTCGCGCCAGCACCCACGACAACGCCAGCGACAGCGCCGGTTGTCACAGCGACACGACGGCCCCGCGTCAACCCGGTGCGCCACGACATCCGCCAGCGCGCCCGCGACATGTACCGCAACGGCGTCAAGGACCTGGCGCACATCGCCACGACACTCGGCGTCAGCAAGCGCAGCGTCGAGCGCTACACCCAAGACCTGCGAGCCGTCGCCGCGTAGAGACGACAAAGCGGCCCCGCCCCCACTCACGGGGACGGGGCCGAACCGCGTCTAGGGACCGATCAGCTGGCGGGCTGCAACTCATATGCAATGCCCCCTTGCGTTGCAAGGGGGCATTGCATATGATGGGGGCATGACGATGTACATCCGGTTCGGGGACCTGCCTGAGGGCGGCAAGTCGTACAACAACGAGACCGGCACCTACGAGGCCGGGGTGTCCTGCTACCGCGCCGAGTGGCAGTCCAGCGACCGTGACGTGATCTGCGTATCTGTCCCGAGCGACATCTGCATCGGCACCATCAACCAGATAGCCGACCGTCCCGTCTACATCGTCACCGGCGACCTGCTCGACGAGCGCGGCGGCGACGGCGAGCCGCTACTGATCAACGTCACCGCCGAGTACGTCGGCCCGGTCGAGATCGTCAACTACTGCGTCGATGAGGACTGAGATGTACGAGGTCGAGCCGCACGAGACGGACGCACTGCTCCTCCACCTACTCGGCGACGGACTGGAGGATCCCGACGCACTGCGCCGCTACCACGCGCTCACCCGCGCGCAAGCGGTATGTCAAGCCGCAAGCGAGGAGATCGCTAGGCTCCGCGGTCGGGCACTGGCCGAGATGAAAACTGGCCGGTCCGCGCGGGAGGTCGCCGAGTTGGTCGGCATCGGCAGCCGGCAGCGGGTTGAGCAACTCATCGCGGGCGCGCAGTCATGACCGATCGCGAGAGGCTCCTGCATCTGGCAAAGATGGAGGCCTTGGCGCGGCGCCGCGCACAACGGGCCGCCACCGACCTTGCCGAAGCGGTTGACGATGCCCTTCGCGCTGGCGCGACGTTGGAGGAAATTGGGTTGTGGACCGGCTGGAACGTCGCCGATCTTGATCGGCTGCTTGATGCCGAGGCGAGCAGGGTCTACAACCGCAGGTATAACCGGGACAGGTACCGGCGGGTCAAGGCTGGGGAGATCGAGCCCTACCACGGCAGCAGCGAAGGCTTGGCGTGTGGGTGTGGCTGTGACAGATGCGAGGCGCTTCGCCAGAGGATGCGCGAGCAGGAGGAGGCCAGGAAGCGAGCTGGCCTGCGGCCGGGTGATCCCCGGCACGGCACTCCATCGGGCCGATATAGGTACGGCTGCAAGTGCGCGCTATGCCTTGCGGCGGCACCCTGAGCCACACAGTTCGGCCCCGTCCCCAGCCGAAGCCAGGGACGGGGCCGACTATTCAGCGTTGGGAAACAGTTCGCGAGTGCGAGAACAGCGATAGGGGCGCCGGCTCACGGCTGCGACTGGTCCTTCGGCGCGGCCGACAGCAGCGGCAGCCATCGCGACAGCACATCGTTGACCGCCGGCACCGCCAGCACGCGCGTCACCGCACCAGCGACCGCGACGACAGCAGCCGCCCAGCCGTAGCCGGACAGCCCCAGCTCGTCGACGATCTGCGGCAGCACCGGCGCCAGCGCCACCACCACCGCGAGCACCGTGCGCAGCGTGGCGCGCCACGGGTGCTGAGTCTGAGTCGGGTGCATGTCGTACCTCCTCGGTACTGTCGTTCATCAACCGCGTGAGTTGGGCGACGACGGTCGCAGGAACACCGGCGCCGCCGCCACGGCATCCTCGACCCGCTCCAGCCGCCGGTCCATGCGGACGACCATGTCCTTGAGCGACTGTCCACCGTTGAGCGTCAGCTCACCCTCGATGCGCTCCAGCCGCCGACCCCAGCCGGGCCGCTCGTCCGTCCCGTCGCCGAGCACCTCGTCAGCCATGCGCACGAGACGGCGGATGCCGTTCGCCAGCCCGCGCGCGCCCTTGGCGAGCACCGCCAGTGCTCCGCCGACGACGACGATGCCGCCGGCCACCCCCAGGACCACGTCCACCGGGTCACTCCGCAGCACGCAGTTCGCCGGTGATGACCACCCGGGTAGGCAGGCCCGGCGACCCGGACGGCAGGCTGTCACGGATCTGCGCGACAGCCGCCTCGACCACCTTGCGTGCCCGGGTCTCCTGCAGCCGCTTCTGCAGGTGGTAGTGCTCGTACGCGCCGTAGGTCTTGCCGGTCTTGTCGCCGCCGACGAGCCCAGCCTTGACCAGCGCCGCTGCGGTCTTGTCGCCGTACTTGCCGTCGATCGGCCCGGGATCGAACCCGAGTTCGGCCAGCCCGGCCTGCAACTCCCAGACCTTGAATCCCGAGTCCCCGTACTTGCAGTACATGTCGTCGCCCCCCTCTGTTGCGGTGCCGGTCAGCACCGCGAACACGTCGTCGTGGTTGTCGTTGACCCGGCCGCGGTCGAACGACATGTGCAGGTGCCACAGGTGGCTGCTGTCGGATGTGGCGACGGCGTTGCGGATGTTGTCGTAACCGTCGACCCTGCTGTCGCCGTCCTTGTTGCCGTACCACTCGGTGATCTTTTCGAGCCGACCGGCCCGCACCGCCGCGTCGAGCCGCTGGCACACCTGGATCAGCAGGTCGCGCGGCAGGGTGATGTCCATCGCCGCGATCCAGCGCGAATCGCCCCCCGCGCGGTTACCCGGTGTCTCGCTCACTGAGTACGAACGGTTCGTGGCGTACTTGCTGTTCTTGATCCATTCGCGGGATCGGTGGTAACCACGCAGGTGGTTGGCGTCGCCCTTGATGCCGATCGCCGACCCGGACAGCTTCCAGTGGTTGAGCAGCCGGGTACGCAGCGCGGCCAGGTTCGGCGGGATCGTCTCCCGGCCCCACCACGACTCGGCTTGCAGTTGAGCGAGGGTTGGCATTACAACACCACTCCACTGTTGCCCAGTGCTGGGCCGAGATCCACGATCGTGATGGTCTTGGTGGTGCCGTCCACGTGCCAGGTGCCGGCGCCGGACCCGGAGGTGCGCTGCGCGGTCAACAGCACCGAGCACGCGTTGCCGGTGGTGGTGGCGGTGAACTCGGCGTAGAGGGTGATGGACCGGCCGTTGTTCATCTCCGCGTACGCCACCGTGGTGCTGCTGGTGGTGGCGGTGCCGGTCTGGTTGAGCCGCAGCCGCTGCGCCCAGATGTCACCCGAGACGATGGAGTTGACCCGGGTTGGACTGACCATGATCGCGTACCGTCGGCCGGACACGATCGGGATGCCGTCCACGCGCAGGATGCCCTTCTCGGTGTTGTCCACCGGGGCGAAATCTGAGTTGCGCTCACCGCGGCGGACCGCGCGGCCCTGCGTGTCGTTTGCCACCGCCGCGTCGATCCGCGCCAGCTCGGTTTCGACATCCTCGGCGAGATTCCGGGTGCCGGCGGCGATGTCAGGCGGGTCGGTCAGTTCGAGGTAGCGCAGTCCGTAGACGCTCGTCTGTGCCATGGATCAGCTCCTAGAGCGGGATGACGATCAGGATCCGGTTGCCGAACTGCACCGAGTTGGTGCGGCATCGG
>JADGGF010000285.1 GCA_019690055.1 Micromonosporaceae bacterium | reverse complement strand
CTCTCAATGTATCGATATAGAAGTCTCGGCCAGAGGCGGTCCGGGGAGGAGGGTCAGCGGACGGGCGGGGGGATGCGCCGGCCTGCCTGTCCGCGACCGTCACAGTCGTCGGCTCCGCGTCACCCGGCCATCGTAACCATTTGAGCTGTTTTGGCGGGTGCACCACGCGATGTCTGTCCTATTACATCCAATAACACTGTGGATCATCGTCCGGAGTAGGCCCGACTGAGTGACCACACTCCTGGGCGACCCACGGCGTCCCCAGCGGGGGCGACCATCCTGTGGGGAGTCGCGGGTCACCGCGATCCGGCATCCGGGTTGACCTCGACGACCACCTTCCCCCGGTTCTGCCCGGACATGAGTCGCGCGAACGCGGCGGGAGCCTGGTCCAGGCCGTGGTGTCGTTCCTCATGCAGGGTGAGCGTTCCCTCGCGCAGCAGTTCGGTCGCGCGGGCCCAGAAGCGCTCCGCCAGGTCGCGGTGATCGAAGACGACCAGGCCGTACACCGTCGCGCGCGCCGTCATGATCGCGCCGGCCGGCAGCATGGTCCGGGGCCCACCGTTGTACTGGTCCATCAACCCGCACAACGACACGCGGGCCCCCGGCGCGAGGTGACTCAGCACCCCGTGCAGCGTCGGCATGTCGCCCATGTGCAGGTACGCGTGCACGCGGTCCGGGCAGGCGTGGCGCAGCGCGGCCAGCCAGTCGGGGTCGGTGCGGACCACGGCCGCGTCGTACCCGAGCCGGAGCGCGTCCTCGGCCTTGATGGCCGACCCGACGACGGCGACCGTCCGGGCTCCGGCCGCCCGGGCCAGGGCGCCGGCCACCGAGCCGACCCCGCCGGTGGCCGAGGAGATCACCACGGTCTCGCCCGCCCGTGGCGTGAGCTGCCGTTCCAGGGCGGCGAACGCGGTCAGGCCGGGCATCCCCAGGGCGCCCAGGGCGGCCGAGCGTGGCACGTCGTCGGGGACGACGGCCACCTCGGTCGCGGCGGCGGGCACGACGGCGTAGGCCCGCCAGCCGGTCTCCGCCACGACCCAGGTGCCCACCGGCCGCGTCGGGTCGGCCGACTCCCGCACCACGCCGACGGACCGCCCCGGCATGACGTCGCCGGGCGCCACCCCGGGATCGTCCAGGTGCCGGCCGGCGAGAACCGAGCGCAGGTACGGGTCGATGGAGAGCTCGGCGACCTCGACCAGCACCTCACCCGGGGCGAGCGCGGGCACCGGCACCTCGGTGATCGCGAAGTCGTCCGGGGTGGGGAGGCCGGTGGGCAGCCGGCGCACCACGACGGCCGGCGTCGACTTGTGGGCGGAGGGCGTCACGTTCATCATGGTGGAACAGTATTCCGCTTGTAGGAACACGGGCCGACGGGAGAACCATGATCGTTCAGCTCGACCGGGTCGACGACTGGCTCGACATCACGATTCCCGCGGCGACTCCCGCGGTCCGCCTGCACCGGCTCCACGTCGACGGCGAGACCGGGGCCTCGGTATCGCTGGTCCGGTTCCCGGCAGGGTGGTCCCGGCCGGGCATCGGCTTCTATGCCGCGGCGGAGGAGTTCGTGGTGCTCGAGGGCGACATCCGGGTGGGGCAGCTCTACCGGGCCGGCGACTACGCGTACCTGCCGCCGCGGACGATCAGGTCGGCCAGCGCGAGCGAGTCGGGCGCCCTGGTGCTCGCCTGGTTCTCCGCCGCGCCGGCGTGGAGCGAGGGCGAGCCGGAAACGCCCCCGCCGGGGGAGCCCGTCGTGGTGCCGGGCGGTGCCCACCTGGACCGAGGGCCGATCGATGGGGTCTCCGCGGGCGGAACTCTGCGGCAGGACGCGCCGGAGGTGCCGGGCAGTTACCGGATCACCGACGGGCCGGTGACCGGAGCCGGCCGGGGCTGCGAGGTCTGGTGCCCGCAGCGCCGGGAATGGGAGTGGGTGCCCGCCGGGCAGACCGGTGAGCTGACCTCGGCCAACCTGCACGTACGCGCCTGGGCTTGACCTTCGTGTGGGGCTTGATTTTCCTGTGAGGCTTGCTTTGCGTGTGAGTCCCATGTGGAGCCTGAGCCCGTGTGGACCGGAACCGCATGGGTGGGGCCGGAAACCCGTTCCGTGGCCGGATACGTTCCGGGCGCCCGGAAACCCGTTGGGGTCCTGATATCCCGTGCGGAAGCCGTACGTGGGGCTAGGTGCGGGCCGAGGCCTCGTCGCGCGGCCGGGGCAGCTGGGCCAGCACTCGCTCGTAGGCGTCGTGGAACAGCGCCGTGGTCAGGTCCATCAGGTGTACGGCGGCCTGCTCGGCGCCGTCCGTGTCGCGGGCGGCGATCAGATCGGTCAGCCGCTGGTGCCGGGTGACGGTATCCACCGAGAAACGTCGATAGCCCTGGAAGTCCGGCACCCGCAGGCAGGCGTGGACGGTGCCGGCGAGCCGGCCGAGCATCGTGTTGCCCGAGCCGAGGTAGAGCTCCCGGTGGAACGCCGTATCGGCCTCGATCATCGCCTGTCCGCTGGCGGTGGCGATGGCCTGCGCCATGTCGTCGATCGCCCGCTGTAACCGCGCCAGCTGCTCCTCCGTGCGGTTCTCGGCCATCAGGCGCGCGGCCAGCGGCTCGACACGCTGCCGAATCTGCAGCGACTCCTGCATCTGGACGAAGCGGTACGGCCCTGCGGCGCGCCACCGGATGACCTGTTCGTCGAGGACCGCCCACTGGGCCGGGTTGGTCACGCTGGTACCGGCCCGCTGGCGCGCCTGCACCATCCCCTTCGCGGCCAGGGTTCGCAGGCATTCCCGGACCAGCGAGCGGGAGACCTGGAACCGCCGCGCGATGTCGTCGAGGTCCAGGATGCCGGTGAGGCGGCCGCTGGCGATCCCGCTCCCGAGCCATTCCACGACAAGCCCGTGCATGGAGCTGACCTCGCTCGGATCCGGCGCGACCGCACTCCCGCCGTCAGGCTCTGCCACCGGCCGGAACCGAAGCGAATTACCTGACATTTCCGGGACCCCTTCTCATGGCCGCCGCTGACGTGCAGGATCGTCGTCAACTCTACGTCAGGAACGCCGTTTCTGTTAGTGGAACGACGGGCGTCGTGTCGGGCCGGGAGGGTGAGGTGCCACAGCCGCACACCCAGCGCAGCCTCGGACCACGGGGAGTGGCCGTTGCCGAGCTGCTCCTGCGGACCCTGGCGGCCCACGGCATCAACCGGCTCTGGTTCTGCTCGGGTTCGGAGCTCGTACCGATCCAGGAGGCCGCCGTCCGGCTGCGCGAGCGCGGTGCGCCGACCCCCGAGATCGCGCCGGTGACCCACGAGCACGTGGCGATCGCCGCAGCGATGGGGGAGAGCATGATCAGCGGCCGGCCGGCCGCCGTCGTCGCCCACGCCGACCTGGGCCCGCTGAACTTCGGCGCTGAGCTGCACACCGCCCTCCGGGGCGGCTACCCGCTGCTGCTGATCAGCGGCTACCCCGCGACCAACCCGGAGCGCCGCACCAGCCAGGCGTTCTGGAACCAGCAGCGGTGGGACCAGGGCGCGATCTTTCGGCAGTACACCAAGTGGGACTACAAGGTGTCGGCGCACGAGGAGGTCGGCACCGTCATCGCCCGCGCCCTGCAGGTGGCGCTGACGCCCCCGCAGGGCCCGGTGTACCTGGTCTTCCCCGCGGAGGTCCTGGCCCAGGATCACGTTCTCGGCGACGTAGTGACCGCCGATGAGCTGGGCGTCGGCCAGCACGGCGGCGGGGAGGCGGAGGCCGTCCGCGCGCTGGCCCGCCGGATTCTCGACGCCGAGCACCCGCTGCTGATCACCGAGCGGGTCGGCCGGGATCCGGCCGCGGTCGCCGAACTGGCCGCGCTCTGCGAGGAGTTCGGCATCGCCGCCCGCACCACCCGGTACCGGATGAGCCTGCCCAGCGACCACCCGGCCCACCTGGGCGCGCCCGATGTCACGGCGGCCGACGTCGTGGTCGTGGTCGACCACCATGTGCCCTGGATCCCCGCGCACGGCGGCCCGCCGGCCGACGCCTTCGTGTCGGTGGTCGGCGTCGACCCGGTCGCCGCCGAGGTCCCGTTGCACGAGTTCCGCGCCCACCAGCGGCTTTTCGCCGCCGCCGGGCCGTTCCTGCGCGACCTGCGCGCGGAGCTCACCCGGGCCGCGTCGGCGGCCGACCGGGAGCGGGCGCGGCGCCGGTGGCAGGCGTTGCAGGACACCGCGGCCACGGTGAGCCAGGAGCGGGAGCGGCGGCGCCGCGAGGCCCGGGAACTGCCCCACCTCACGCCGGCCGGGTTGTCCGCCTGCGTCGATGAGGTCATCGCCCCCACCGACATCCTCATCGATGAACTCGGCGACACCGCCGAACTGGTCCGCCGCTCGCTGCCCGGAACGCTGTTCATGAACGGTGGGTCCAGCCTCGGCTGGGCGACGTCGGCGGCGGTCGGGGCGAGCCTCGCCTCCGGCGGCACGCCGGTGTTCTGCCTCACCGGCGACGGTGGCTACCTGTTCGGCGGGCCCCAGGCGGCGCTGTGGGCGCAACGGCGGTACGACGCGCCGGTGCTGACCGTGGTGGCCAACAACGGCGGGTACCGCACCGGGACCAGCCACGTCGACGACTACTACCCCGACGGGGCGGCGCGGCGGGCCGGTGACTACACGGGCGGCCGGTTCGATCCGGTGCCGGACCACGCCCGGGAGGCGGAGGCGTGCGGAGCGCTCGGGTTCACCGTGCGTACTCCGGGCGAGTTGCTCGACGCGCTGCGTCGCGGGCGGGCCGCGGTCACCCAGGACCGACGGCCGGTCGTCATCGACGCCCTTCTTCCCGACCACCTGGGCCGGCTGCCCCGCCCGACCGGCGTGGCGTCGACCCCCACAGAACAAAGGTGATCAGCGTGACGGCAATCAGGATCGACCACGTCTGTAAGCGCTTCGGTCCGCCGGGCGCGCCGGTGGTCCTGGATGACATCAACTTGGATATTTCGCACGGCGAGTTCGTTGCCCTGCTCGGCGCGTCCGGGTGCGGCAAGACCACTCTCCTGCGCATCATCGGCAACCTCGAGCGAGCGACCAGCGGCCGTGTGACGATCATGGGGCACGATCTGTCCGAGTCCTCGGCGTCGCAGCGCGAGGCGCTCTCCGACGTGGGCTTCGTGTTCCAGGAGCACAACCTCCTGCCGTGGCGCTCGTCGCTGGCGAACGTGGTGCTCCCGTTGCAGGCGCGGCGGGTTCCCCGCCACGAGCGCCGCGAGATCGGCGAGCGGATGCTTGACCTGGTTGGGCTCTCGGCCGCCCGCGACAAGTTGCCGCACCAGCTCAGCGGGGGGATGCGCCAGCGAGTGGCCATCGCCCGGGCGCTCTCCTATGACCCCGCGGTGCTGCTGATGGACGAGCCGTTCGGCGCGCTGGACGCGCAGACCCGCGACGGGCTGAACATCGAGTTGCAGCGGATCTGGTTGGAGAAGAGGAAGACCATCGTCTTCGTCACCCACTCCATCCAGGAGGCGGTCTTCCTGGCCGACCGGGTGGTGGTCATGCAGGGTGGACCGGGCCGGATCGTCGCGGACATCACCATCGATTTTCCTCGACCCCGCGGGATCGAGATCATGGCCAGCCCGGAGTTCGCCCGCTACATCGGCGAGCTCCGCGCGCATCTCAATCATCAAGCGGAGGCGGCGGAATGAAGGCGATGACGGAATTCGTACGGCGGTACCTGGTCTTCTTCACCACCCCCGTGGTCTTCTTCCTGCTGATCGGCGGGTGGCAGTTCTACGTGGACGCGAGCGGCGTCTCGCGCTTCGTGCTCCCGAGTCCGGGCCGGGTGTGGGAGGCACTCAAGTACCAGGTGACCGACCCGTTCGTGTGGCAGGTGCACGTCAAGACCACCTTCCTCGAGACGATCGCCGGTCTGGGCATCGGCATCCTCGTCGGCGTCGGCTCGGGTTTCGCGATCGGCAAGTCCCGGCTGGTGGCGCTGGTGGTCAAGCCGTTCCTCGTGCTCACCCAGGTGACCCCGAAGGTGGCG
>JADGGF010000284.1 GCA_019690055.1 Micromonosporaceae bacterium | reverse complement strand
GGTGTGGACGGTCGCCGCAGTGGCCCTCGGGACAGTGGCCGGAGTGGTGTCGATCGGTGGTTGGTGGGGTGGGTGCGGTGGCGTGCTGGTCGGGACGGCGTGCGCGATGTGGCTTGCCCGTCAACCCACCCCAGCCGAACGAGCACAGCGGCTGCGCTTCATCGCCGAGCTACCGTTCGCCGTCGATCTCGTCGCCGCCGCCCTGCGGGCCGGGGCGACTCCGGATGCGGCCGCCCGGTTGGTGGCGCAGGCGGTCGGTGGTCCGGTCGGGGTTCGGCTGAGCCTCGTCGAGCGCGCGCTGCGGGCGGGCGCCCCGCCCGGTGACGCGTGGGCGCACCTGGGCGACAGCGAGGCGGCGCGTCGGGTGATCCGCGCGGCGTGGCGCAGCGGGTACAGCGGTGCGGCGCTCGCCGGCTCATTCACCCGGGTCGCCGATGACCTGCGTGCCGACGTCGTCGCCGCGACCGAGGCGCGGGCCCGGACCGCGGGCGTGCTCGTGGTGCTGCCGCTCGGGCTCTGCTTTCTCCCCGCTTTCGTGCTTGCCGGCCTCGTGCCAGTGATCGTCGGTGTGGTCGGCGACGTGCTGACCGCGCTGACCCCACCCTGAGCTTCGCCGGGGTGGGGCAACTATTGACAGCTCTTTAGTGAGAGGGGTTGACACACATGCGTAAAGCAATGTCCAGGCTGATGGCGAGGTTCGACGGGCGGGCCGACGCGGGGATGACCACGGTTGAGTACGCGGTGGGCACGCTGGCTGCGGTCGCGTTCGCCGGTGTACTGCTCAAGGTGCTCACGTCGGATGCCGTGCAATCAGCCCTCGCGGCGATCGTGCAACGGGCCCTGCAGTGATGGTTCCGCCTGCGGCCGGCGGTCGTGCCGGCAGCCGTGGCCGGCGGACCTCCGTGGCCGGGGCGGGTCGGCCGAGGTGGTTCCGCCTGGCCGGTGACGTGGGGGCGGCGACGGTCGAGATAGCGGCGTGCCTGCCGGCGCTGGCGCTGTTGCTCATGGTCGGGCTCGGGGCGCTCGCCGTCGTCCGTGACCAGATCGGGTGTGTGGCGGCCGCCCGCGAGATCGCCCTCGCCGCCGCCCGGGGCGCGTCGCCGCCATCGGTGGAGGCCGATGTGGTGGAGGTCAGCGCTGACGGAGATGTGGTCCGGGTCGTGGTGCGCCGGCACCGGAACCTGGGAATTCTGCCCGGCTTCGACATCACGGCCACGGCTGTCGCGGCTATCGAGCCCGATCAGTAGCTGGCATCACGGAGACCACCGTCTCTGCCGTGGCCGGGCGCCGACGGTACGGATGGTGCCCTGGGCGAGGCGATGCCGGCCGAGGGATATGACGGCCAAGGTGATGACGGCCGAGGTGATGCAGGCCGAGGTCACGCAGGCCGGGCCACGCCCGTCGCTGGCGCCCGGCGAAGAGGCCGCTGACCGGGCGGGCCGGGACCCGTGCCCCTGGCTCGCCCGGTCAGCCCAACGAGGACGCTGGATGGAACCGTATCTATCGAAACCAAGGGGCTTGTCGCGCGGGGACCGCGGAGCAGCCAGCGTATGGGTGCTGGCCGTCGGGCTGGCCGTGATCGTGGTGGCCCAGGCGTTGGTCGTGATCGGCTCGGCGACGGTGGCCCGGCACCGGGCTCAGGCGGCCGCCGACCTCGCCGCGCTGGCCGCCGCGATGAAGGTCTTGGATGGCGAGTCAGCGGCCTGTGCCCGCGCGGCCGAGGTGAGCGCGCGCAACGGCGCAAGTCTCGTCGCGTGCCGCCTGGACGGGTTCGATGTCATCGTGACGGTCGAGGTCGCTGTGACCGGTACGCCGCCATGGGGAGCGGCCCGACGATCGGCGCGGGCCGGCCCGGTCGAGTGACTACCGCGCGACGCTGACGGTCGACCGGGGCCCGTGGGTCGCCGGCCGGCGGTCCGTGCGGTCGGCCGGGGCACGCGCTCCTGCGGCGAGCAACAACGCCGCGCGAGACCGCGGCGCGCGACAACACCGCGCGCGAGACCGCGGCGCGGGATATACCGCGCGCTACCCCGGAGGGCGCAACGCGACGCGCAATATCGCGCGCGCGGCCGGGTGCGGCGCGCCGCCATCGGCGGTGGGCGATCGGTGGCGGCGCGCGACCGGTAGCGTTGTCGTGATTGGCGAGATCAAGGGGGTCGCGTGGAAGTGACCGACGGCGGCCCAGAATGGCAAGATGCCGTGAGGTACCGCGTCCACGAACGGGCGCATGCCTGCTCGCCCGTCGCAAGCGTTTGACGGGCGCGTGCGAGAAGGGGGCAGTCATGGAACTGTCGCTGGCCGCCCGGACGGTCGCCGAGTACGTGGTGCTCGAGATCGGCGGCGAGGTCGACGTCTATACGGCGCCGAAGCTGCGGGAGCGCCTGATCGAGATGGTCAACGCCGGCGACAGACACATCGTGGTGGACCTCGGCCGGGTCGACTTTCTCGACTCCACAGGGCTGGGCGTGCTCGTCGGCGCGCACCGCCGTCTGAAGGCCCGCGACGGGTCGCTGGGCCTGGTGTGCCCGCACGAGCGGCTGCTCAAGGTGTTCCGGATCACGGGTCTGGACAAGGTCTTCGACATTCACGCATCGGTCGAGGACGCGACCAGAGGTGGCGCTGCCCGCGCCGCGAGGACCGGTTCGTAGTCGACGCGCCCGTGGCTAACCCAGGACCCGTGTCATCGCACCCCATGCCATCAGCGCACGTTCCGCCCGCCGCGCCGTCGGGGCCTGCGTCGCCCGTCGCGCCATCGGAGCACGCGTCGCCCGCCGTGCCACCGGGGCAGGCTTCGCCCGTGCCATCTGAGCACGCTTCGCGTGGCAATGCATCGGCCCGCCCTCCACGCCCGCACCCGACGGTGTGCCTGACCTTCAGCCCGGACCCGGCGTACGTCCGGACGGTTCGGATGGTGGCGGTCGCGGTCGCCCGGCGGGCCGGTGTCGCCGACGAGATGCTCGACGAGATTCGCCTCGCCATCGGCGAGGCGTGTACCCGCGCGGTCAAGGTGCACCGCCGCGACGGGCTGGCCGACCCGATCGAGGTGACGATGAGCGACGGGGCGCCGGACCGGGGACGCGGCGGGTCAGGCGGCCGGTTCACGGTCTGGGTGACCGACCGGGGGTCGGCGGAGGCGGCCCGCAAGGAGCTGGCCGGCGGAACCGGCGAGATCGTGGCGCGGGCAACGGTCGCGCCGTCGGGCGAGGACACCGGTCGCAACGTGCTCGACGAGGAGGCGTTGAGCATCGGCGTGGGCCTGGCGCTCTTGGCGGGCCTCGTGGCCGACTTCGCGGTTCTCGACGGGCCCGGCGAGGTCGGCACCGAGGTGAGGATGTCCTGGCCGGTCGGCACGGCGTCGGCGGGGGCGGCCGGCACCGGGACCCGGCCTGAGTCCGCCACCACCTGGCGCGTCCGCCGGGCCCCGCGGGCAAGGCCAGGAGGCGCTGACGACGGGTCAGAAGGCGGCCGATAGAGTAACGCCCGGTCATCGTTCTGATGCCCGCTGGCACCACGTCGCCGTCCCTGCGAGATGTTCGGTGCGAGGCGCGTGCGGCGGTGCGTCCGATTCCCTGGGGGCGATCCCCCCGCGGAGACCCTCCCAGCCGGCGACCTGAGGGGCGCCGGTCCTATACGTGTTGGTTGGTACAGGAGGACAACGAATGTCCGGGCCTACCCTCGCCGCCGAAGGCGAGCTGACCCTGGCCGGCATGAACCTGACCTATGTGATCGTCGCTGCGGTGATCGCGCTCGTCGCGCTCGGATTCGCCGCCGCGCTGGTCAAGGCGGTCCTGGGAACCGGCAAGGGTACCCCGAAGATGCAGGAGATCGCCGGAGCGGTTCAGGAGGGCGCTCAGGCGTACCTGCTGCGGCAGTTCAAGACGCTCGGCATCTTCGTCGTCATCGCCGTCGTGCTTCTCTTCTTCCTGCCCGTCACCGAGGTCACCGGCAGCGAGACCGGGGTGAAGATCGGCCGGTCGGTGTTCTTCATCATCGGCGCGCTGTTCAGCTCGGCCATCGGAGGCGCGGGCATGTGGCTCGCCACCCGGGCGAACCTGAGGGTCGCCGCGGCGGCCCGCAAGGGCGGCGGTGGTCGCACGAAGGCCATGCAGATCGCCTTCCGCACCGGCGGCGTGGTGGGCTTCCTCACGGTCGGCCTGGGCCTGTTCGGCGCCGCGCTCGTCGTGCTGATCTACCGCGGTGACGCGCCGGTGGTGCTGGAGGGCTTCGGCTTCGGCGCCGCGCTGCTCGCCATGTTCATGCGGGTCGGTGGCGGCATCTTCACCAAGGCGGCCGACGTCGGCGCGGACCTCGTCGGCAAGGTGGAGCAGAACATTCCCGAGGACGACCCGCGCAACGCCGCCACGATCGCCGACAACGTGGGCGACAACGTGGGCGACTGCGCCGGTATGGCGGCCGACCTCTTCGAGTCGTACGCGGTCACCCTCGTCGCCGCGCTGATTCTCGGCCGCGCCGTGTGGGGCACCGACGGTCTCGTGTTCCCGCTCATCGTGAGCGCCATCGGCGTCCTGGTGGCGATCCTCGGCGTCTTCATCACCCGGCTGCGCCCCACCGACCGTTCCGGCATGGCGGCGATCAACCGGGCCTTCTATATCTCGGCCGCGCTCGGTGCGGTGCTGGTCGCGATCGCGTCGTTCGCCTTCCTGCCGTCCTCGTTCGCCGAGATCGGGGGCGCCTTCGCCGACCGTGCGGGCAACCCGCGGTGGATCGCGATCGGCGCGGTTGTCATCGGTATCGCGCTCGCGGCGATCATCCAGGGGCTCACCGGCTACTTCACCGAGACCGGCCGCCGGCCGGTCAACGACATCGGTAAGTCCTCCGAGACCGGGCCCGCGACCGTGGTGCTCTCCGGCATCTCCGTGGGCTTCGAGTCGGCCGTCTACTCGGCCCTGGTGATCGCGGCTGGCGTCTTCGGCGCCTACCTGATCGGCGGCGGCGGGACGGTCGCGCTGTTCGCGGTGGCGCTGGCCGGCACCGGCCTGCTCACCACGGTCGGCGTGATCGTGGCCATGGACACGTTCGGCCCGATCTCCGACAACGCCCAGGGCATCGCCGAGATGTCGGGCGACATCGACCAGGCCGGGGCCCGCACGCTGACCGAGCTGGACGCGGTCGGCAACACCACCAAGGCCATCACCAAGGGCATCGCGATCGCGACCGCCGTGCTCGCGGCGACCGCGCTCTTCGGCTCCTACACCGACACGGTGACCACGGCCCTGACCCGGGCCGGGGCTGGCCCGGACTTCTCGCTGGACCGGCTGCTCAACGTCTCCGACCCGCGCAACCTGGTCGGCCTGCTCGCCGGCGCGGCCGTGGTCTTCCTCTTCTCCGGGCTGGCCATCAACGCGGTCTCCCGGGCGGCGATGGCGGTCGTCTTCGAGGTCCGGCGGCAGTTCCAGTCGTTCCCGGGCATCATGGACGGCTCGCAGCGGCCCGAGTACGGCAAGGTGGTCGACATCTGCACCCGGGATGCGCAGCGCGAGCTGCTCACCCCCGGTCTGCTCGCGATCACGGCGCCGATCGCCGTCGGCTTCGGCCTCGGCGCGGGCGCCCTCGCCGCCTACCTGGCCGGCGCGATCGGTGCGGGGACGCTCATGGCGCTCTTCCTCGCCAACTCCGGTGGCGCCTGGGACAACGCGAAGAAGATGGTCGAGGACGGCAAGCACGGCGGCAAGGGCTCCCCGGCGCACGCCGCGACCGTCATCGGCGACACCGTGGGTGACCCCTTCAAGGACACCGCCGGTCCGGCCATCAACCCGCTGATCAAGGTGATGAACCTGGTCTCGCTGCTGATCGCGCCCGCCGTGATTCTGTGGAGTATCGGCACCGAGCAGAACAACGCTCTGCGCATCACCATCGCGCTCGTGGCCTTGGCGGTGCTCGTCGCCGCGGTCGTGTTCAGCAAGCGCAAGCCGTTCGTCACCGCGGCTGACCTCGCGGCCTCCTCCGGAACCTCCGGGCGGCCCGGTGGGAAGGCGGCCCGGCCGAAGGCGGGCACCAAGCGGTAGACGGTTTCGTACGGCGGCGGGCGCCGACCCTGACGG
>JADGGF010000283.1 GCA_019690055.1 Micromonosporaceae bacterium | reverse complement strand
GCACCGGGGGCGGGGCCGGCGCCTGGGCCATCGCGCCGACGGCCAGGACGTCGGCCGTGGTGTTGTCGAGGGTCATGTCACACGCTCCTCGCCCGGCGGAACCAGCGTGACCGAGGCACGTCGCGATCGCGCATCACCCAGCGCTGGAACAGGGTCATGACGATGATGATCGAGAAGAGGACGAACGCGATCGCCGCGCCGATGCCGAATTCCAGATCCAGGAACGCGGTGCGGAACGACAGATACGCCGGCGTCAACGTCGTCTTGGCCGGGTTGCCCTTGCTCATCACGTACACCTGGTCGAAGACCTGCCAGGTTCCGATGAGCCCGAGCGTGATCACCAGGAACATCGTCGGCTTGAGCATCGGCAGCACGACCCGACGCAGGTACTGCCAGCGGCTCGCGCCGTCGAGCAGACTGGCCTCCTCTAATTGGACCGGGATGTTCTGCAGGGCGGCCAGGAACATCAGCATGAATGTGCCCGAGGTGGTCCACACAACCAGGCAGATGATCGAGCACATCGCCACGCTCGGGCCGGAGAGCCACTGCCACCAGGGCAGGCCGAACAGTTCGTTGTCGGCCAACGCCGCCGGCGGGTTGTTGATGTCAACCAGCCCCACGGCGTTGAGGATGAGGTGGAGCACCCCGCGTGGATCCGAGAACCAATTCGGTCCGTCGATACCGAACCACGCGAGTATGCCGTTGATCGCGCCGGAGTTGGCAAACAGGAACAGGAACACCACGCTGATCGCGACCGAGCTCGTGATCGACGGGAAGTAGAACGCCGTCCGGAAGAACGACTTCGCCTTCAACAGTCGCTGGTTCACCGCCAGCGCCAGCGCCAGGGCGAGCACGGTCTGTGTGGGCACGACAACCAGGACGTAGTAGAGGTTGTTGCGGATGCTCATCATGAAGTCCTGGCGCGTCAGCCCGTCCTCGGCGAACAGCCGGACGTAGTTCTCGGCGCCGCTGACGGGGACACCGGAGCGGAACGGACTGCCCTGCCCGTTCCACGACGTGAAGCTCACCCACAGCGCCATGAGGATCGGCACGAGCAGGAAGACGGTGAGCAGGACGACCACCGGCGCGACGAACAGCCAGCCCGCTATTCGTTCCGGCCGTTGCAGGCCGGACCGGCGTCGACGCCGGCGCGTCGGCGTGGCATCGGGCACAGGCCGCCGCGGCGGCGCCTCGGGGGTGAGGACCACGCGGACCTCCTTCACGCGAACGGTGCGGCCAAGGGCGGCGGTTCCGGCCGGCGCGGGGCCGGAACCGCCGCCGGTCGATCAGCCGGCCAGGGCGGCCTCAGTGTTGTCTTGCAAGCGTTCCAGCAGAGCCTTGGGATCGGTCGAGGCGAGCTGCTGCAGGCCAGCGTCGAAGTCGGACAACACGCTGTCCATCTTCGGTGCCTTGACCGGGCCCTGGGCGTACGAGGCGCCCGCGATGAACGCCTCGTCGTTCGGGAACTGCTTGAGGTACTCGTCGCGCAGCGATGCCCGCGACGGCATGACGCCGAACGCCTCGGTGAACTTGATCTGCTGCTCCGCCGAGGTCATGTACCGCACGAAGTCGATCGCCTGCTCGCGGTACTGCGTCTTCGCCGAGATGCCCCAGCAGACGGTGAAGGACAGCGTGCCCTTGCCCTTCGGCCCGGCCGGCATCTCGTTGACCGTGTACTTCACGTCGGGGAAGTCGTTCTGCAGGGCGCCCTTGATCCAGTTGCCCTCGAACGTGATGGCGGCCAGCTGCTTGCCGAAGGCCTCGCCACCCCAACCGGTGTCGATGTCACGCGGGTAGACCGCGAGCCCGTCCTTGATCAGGCCCTGGACGTACTGCAGCGCCTGCAGGTTCTCCGGCGAGTCACCGGTCGCCTGGGTACCGTCCTTGTTCACGATCCAGCCGCCGGCCTGGACCATGAAGGCGCCGATCCGGTCGCGGGTGTCGCCGATGACGATCGGCGTGATGTTGGCTGCCTTCAGCTTCTCCGCGGCCGCCCGCAACTCATCCCAGGTGGTCGGCACGTCAGCGTCGGTGAGCCCGGCCTGCGCCCACAGATCCGTGTTGATCTGCATGGCGATGGTGGAGAAGTCCTTCGGGATGCAGTAGAGCTGACCGTCGAAGGTGAAGGCGTCCCGCAGCGACGCGTAGAAGTCGTTCGCGTCCGAGATCTCGTTACCGTACGGCAGAAGCGCGCCGGCCTTGGCGTAGTCGGCGAACCGACCGGCGTCGACGTAGAAGACGTCGGGCGGGTTGCTGCCGGCGAACGCTTGGCCGAGCTGCTGAGCGAGGTCCTGGGCCGGGACCACGGTCGCCTTGTTCCCAGTCGACTGCGCCCACGCCGCCGCGGCCTGCTGGACCGCGTCGGTCTCGGCCTGACCGGACGATCCAATGAGGATCTCGAGGTCGGCCGGTCCGCTCTGCTGCTCCGGAGTGTCGTTGAAACCGCTGCCGCATGCGCTGGCGCCGGCCACCATGGCCGTCGCCAGGAACGCCACAGCCATGACACGATGGGACGTTCGCATCCGTTCTCCTAATATCGTGAATATAGAGATGTCCGACTCAGCCCAGGTTGTGCCTCAGGCTGAGTCGCGGACAACCAGATGAGGCGTGAGCAGCACGTGCTCGGGCGGCGAAGACCCGCCTCCGCCGTCGAGCACAGCTGTCAACAGCCGGATACAGGCCTGGGCCACCTCGGCCAGTGGCTGAGCCACGGTGGTCAGGCCAACCGCGCGGGCCACCGGCGTGTCATCGAAGCCGATAACAGCCGGCCGCGACGCGCGGGACGCCCCGCTCGTCGAGCGGGAACGAGCGTTCGCCGCGGTACCCACGGTGCGCGCAGTGCGCGCGGTGCGCGCCGCGGGTGACGAGGCGTAGTGCCCCGTCGTCGCGAGCACGTAGTTCCATGCGCCCAGGGCCAACGAGTCGCTCGCGCAGACGAGCGCTGTCGGGCCGTCGGGCGCCGCCAACATCTCCGCGGCCATGCGTTCGCCGGCGGCCACCCCGTCGTCCACGTGGCGTTCCAGCCCGGTCGGGTCGAGACCGGCCGCGCGCATCGCGGAAAGCCAGCCACTGCGCCGGTCATCCGCCACGCCGGCCCCCTCGGGCCAGCCGAGGAAGCCGATCCGCCGATGCCCGGCCGCCACCAGGTGTTCGGTCGCCGCGGCGGTGCCGGCGGCGCCGTCGACGTCGACCCAGGCGTGACGATCCGGCCCGCCCCAGGGCCGGCCGAACGTCACGAAGGGCACCCCCTTGTCCAGCAACCACCCGGGCCGCGGATCGTCGGGGTGGGTGCTGGTGAGGACGAATCCGTCGGGGCTGTAGGCGGCCAGCAAATCCTCGTATGCCTGGATCTCCGCGACGTCGTCCGCCGCGGTGTACAGCACGATCCGGAACTCGGCCTGAGCGGCCGCCTCCGTCAACTCGTGCAGGAACCGGTCGAGGATGTTCCCGTTGATGCCGTCCCGCGCCGGCTCGATGCGGACCCCGATGAGGCGCGACCGGCCCGACCGCATCTGCCGCGCCGCCTGGCTGGCCCGGTAGCCGAGTCGGTCGATGACCGCTTGCACGTGCTCCCTCGTCTCGGGCCGGACCAAGTGGGGCGCGTTGACCACGTTGGACACGGTCTGGACCGATACACCGGCCTGCCGGGCCACAGTACGAATGGTCACCTTGGACGGCATTTGTTACGTTCGCTACCCTTGCTGCTCTTGAACGATCCAAGTCAGCGATAGCATCATTGGACCGTTCAAACTTGGATGCGCAGACGATGCTCCCGCGACGACCGTCCTGTCAAGAGGGTGGCTTGTCACAACAAGAAAACGGCTATCCGCAAGCAGGCGACGAGACGGCGAGCAACGACGGCGTGCCAACACGACGGCGGGCAACGAGAAGGCGAGAGTGAAGACGTGACGGTTGCGCCGCGCCAAGCCGGCCCCCCCGAGGCCGAGCTGTTCCAGCCACTGCTGCACGACCTGGCGGTGACGGTGAGCGCCCCCTGCAGCGCGTTGAGTGGCCACGATGGACAGATCCGGCACCACGGCGTGCAGGGCGTCTTCGTCGGCGACTGCCGGGTCCTGTCGCAGGCCATCCTCCGGATCAATGCGGTCGAACCATCCCCAATCGCCCACGCACCCGACGGCGCGAGCGGGGCCACGTTCGTCAGCCTGGCCCGCGCGCTCGGCGATCCCGGCCCCGACCCGACCGTCCGCATCGAGCGGGTGCGCCGGGTGGCCGCCGCCGGGATGACCGAGGAGATCCGGGTCGTCTCCGCGGCCTCGGTGCCGGTGCGGGCGAGCCTGACGATCGACCTCGCCTGCGACCTCGCGCCGATGGACGTCGTCCGGATCGGCCGGGCCGGCGACCCCGGGCCCGGCCGGGCCGACGGCGACGGCCTGTGCTGGTCGACGGCGGGCGTCGAGGTCCGCATCACCGCCGACGGCGCGTCGATCGACGTCGACAAGGCGCGCCTGACCTGGACGGTCGACCTGCCTCCGCGCTCCCTCGCCCGCCACCAATGGACGCTGCAGGTCACCACGACCGCCATCGCGGTCGGTCCCGCGCCCGGGCCGGCCGAGTGGTCCCGGCCGCGGCTCGTCGCCGACGACCGCCGGCTGGTCCGCCTGCTCGAGCGTTCTCTCGACGACCTGGCGGCGCTGCGCCTCGTCGAGCCCGGACACCCCGAGGACACCTTCCTCGGTGCCGGCGTCCCGTGGTTCCTCACCCTGTTCGGCCGGGACAGCCTGTGGGCCGCCCGCATGCTGCTGCCGTTCGGCACCGACCTGGCCCGGGGCACGCTGCGGGTCCTCGCCCGCCGCCAGGGCCGCCGGCTGGACTCCGCCAGCGGCGAGGCTCCGGGCAAGATAATGCACGAGCTTCGATATGGCAGCCTCTTCGGGCTGACCGCCGAGTCCGCCCCGGTCGTCTACTACGGCACGATCGACGCCACCCTGCTGTGGATCGACCTGCTGCACGAGGCCTGGCGTTGGGGACTGGCCGAGGCCGACGTGGCGGCCCTGCTGCCGAACCTGCAGGCCGCGCTCGGCTGGCTCGCCGATCACGCCGACCCGGACGGGGACGGGTTCCTGGAATACATCGACGATAGTCGCGGCCTGGCCAACCAGGGGTGGAAGGACTCCGCCGACGCCGTCCGGTTCCGCGACGGACGGCGGGCCCAGGCGCCGATCGCACTCTGCGAGGTGCAGGGCTACGCCTACCAGGCGGCGATGGGCGGGGCCGCGCTCCTGGAGGCGTTCGGCCTGCCCGATGCGGCGCGCTGGCGGGAGTACGCCGCCGCGCTGGCCCAGCGGTTCCGGGACCGGTTCTGGGTGGACGGACCCGACGGCCCCTACCCGGCGCTCGCCCTGGACCGCGACAAGCGCCCCGTCGACGCACTCACCAGCAACATCGGTCACCTGCTCGGCACCGGCCTGCTCAACGCCGAGGAGTCGGCCCGGGTGGCCCGGCACCTGGCCTCGCCCGCCATGTCGGGCGGGTACGGACTGCGCACGATGTCCGCGGACAGCGGCGGCTACAACCCACTGTCGTACCACTGCGGCTCGGTCTGGCCGCACGACACTGCGATCGTGCTGGCCCGGCTGGCCCGCGACGGGCACGACGCGGCGGCGGCCGTGCTGGCCGAGGGTCTGCTGAGCGCGGCCGAGGCGTTCGGCTACCAGCTACCCGAGCTGTACGGCGGCGATGACCGTACGGCCTGGGGCCGGCCCGCGCCGTACCCGGCCTCGTGCCACCCTCAGGCCTGGTCGGCCGCGGCCGGCGTGGCGATCCTCCAGGCGGCGCTGGGCATCTACCCCGACGTTCCCCACGGGACTGTCCACATGCGACCGTTGGCTGGCGCGCCCCTGGGGGCGATCGACCTGCACGGCCTGCGGATCGCCGGCGCGGAGATCGCCGCCGCCGTCACCCGCGACGGCCAGGCGAGCCTCACGGGCCTCCCGGCGTCCCTGCGGGTGGTGGTGCCGACCCCGACCCCGGTCATCCCCACGCAGCCCGTCGGCCCGACCGAGCCCGCCCCGGCCCGCGACACCTGAGGGCGAGCCTCAGTGGTCGAT
>JADGGF010000282.1 GCA_019690055.1 Micromonosporaceae bacterium | reverse complement strand
CTAGGAATGGAAATGTTTACTGAGGGCGCCGGTCTGGAACTGGTAGTGGGAGTCGGTGGCGCCGTAGAGGACGTCGGGCGTCCGCGCCATTCGCTCGAACGAGAGCCGGCAGACCCGCTGCCCGTCGGCCACCATGAACGCCACGTCGTGCGCCCGGATCTCCAGCGCCGCCTGGCTGCCCGACGGCACCGCCGGGCCGTGGCCGAAGCCCGGGTCGAAGAAGCCGGCGTAGTGCGCCCGCAGCTCCCCGTTGGTCGGGTCGTAGGCGGTCATCTCCGCGGCGAGTTCGGGCGGCACCCGCACCCGTTCCCGCGAGAGCAGCAGGTAGAACTCCTCCGGTTCCAGCACCACGCCGCCCCCGCGCTCGGCGTAGACCGGCTCCCAGAAGTCGTCCGGGTCATGCCCGCCCACCATGGTCAGGTCGAGCAGGCGGCTGTTCTTGCGTGCCCGCCAGCCCACCGGGGCCTCGCCCTCGGCCAGAGCCAGGCTCACGAACAGCCCGTCCTGGACCGGCAGGTCAGCCGGCGACGGCACGTAGTCCGGGTCGCCCCCGACCCCCGCCACCCACAGCAGCGGGTTGGCTCGGTGGAAGTCGCGCACCTCGTCGTCCGAGACGGCCACCGCGGCGGGCGAGCCAGCGGCCGGCCGACGCACCAGGCGGAGCTGGTTGAGGGCCAGCCCGCGCTGCACCCGAACGGTGAACGACCGCGAGACCACCTCCAGGAACAGCGGCCCGTGGTAGCCGGCGGCCACCTGGTCGAAGACGTGGCCACGGTCGGTGATGAGCCGGCAGAAAATGTCCAACCGCCCGGTCGAGCTCTTGGGGTTGGCCCGACCCGACAGGTCGGGCGGCAGGGCCAGCGACTCGCACAGCGGGATGAGGTACGGCCGGTTGCGCTCCAGCACCGCACCGTCCCGCAGGTCGATGCGGTCCATCTCGAACGCGGGCAGCCGCTCGGCCACCGACTCGTTGCCGGGCAGGAAGCTGCAGCGCAGCCGGTACGCCCAGTCACCCAGCCTCAGGTCGACGCTCGCCGGCTGGATCTGCGTCTCGTCCAGCTCCGGCCCGACGATGATCCTCCGGTCGTGGGCTGTGCGCAGCCACTGCGACGGGAGGACGCCGACCGCGGCGTCCAGGTCCGGGCCGACCCCCGCGTCCGGATCGGGATGACGGGTCACCCGCGACCCGGGTGCTCGTACGTGAGCTGGTGGACGGGCAGGGGGAACGTGATGTCGTCGCCGAAGGGCGAACTCGCCCCCGCCCGGTCGGAGGTTGACTCGGTGACCGGTAGCCGGCCCGGCTTCACCGTCTTGGACCGGCTGGTGTTCGTCCGCTGCGTCGGGCGGCCGGGCTCACGGCCGGTCTGTGACATCGCGTCCTCCTCGCTGTCGCCTCCGCGTCAGGCCGGGCACAGTCTCGCACAGCGACGGAGCGTTTCCACGGATCCCCACACACGGGATAGCGTGGTCAGACGATGAAACCGCCTCGCCCACGTTTGGCCTGCCCGTGACCAGCAAACTCGCCGACCACCTGCGCGCCGCCACCGACGACGAGCTCGGGGTGTTGTTGCAGCTTCGTCCGGATCTTGCGGTTCCGGTGCCGGCCGACATCTCCCAGCTGGCCGGTCGGGTGCAGAGTCGGGTCTCGGTGGCGCGCGCCCTGGACGGGCTCGACCGGTTCACGCTCGAGGTGCTCGACGGGCTGCGGTACGTGCGGGGCGAGGACGGGTGTGCGTCGGTCGAGACGTTGCTCACCCTCACCGCCGCGGCCGGCGTGGACTCGGCCCGGGTGCGCGAGGCCGTGGAACGGCTGCGCCAACTGCGCCTCGTCTACAACGCTCAGCTGCACGGCGACGACAACCAGCTGCGCCTCGTCGGCGTGCTCGACGAGCTCCTGGGACCGTACCCGGCCGGGCTCGGCCGGCCCGCGGCCGAGCTGGTGGAGGAGGCCTGGAGTACGTCACCCAACGGGTGGCAGGGCGAGCGCCGCCGCGCCGCCCGGTCTCGGGCCACCAGCGGTGAGGCGGGAAGTGCGGGCGTCCCGGAGCCTCCGGTCGATCCGGTGGCGCTGGCGGCCGATCCGGCCGGGCTGCGCCGGGCCCTGCTCTCCGCCCCGCCCGAGGCCCGGGCGGTGCTCGATCGGCTCGCCGAGGGACCGCCGCTCGGCCAGGCCGCGTCGCACGCCCCCTTGGCCGGTCCTGTGCAGTGGTTGGTCGAACACGGCCTGCTCGTGGCGCTCGCCCCCGACCTGGTCGAGCTGCCCCGGGAGGTCGGGCTCGTGCTGCGGCGCGACGCGGGCCCGCTGGGCCAGCTCCATCCGAGCCCGCCCCCGCTGGACGGCCAGCACCGTCCGAACGCCGACGCGGCCGGTGCCGGCCAGGCGATGGAAGCGGTTCGGCAGCTCGACACCCTGCTCGCCCTTCTCGGCGAGGCGGGCACACCGCGGCTGCGCACGGGTGGGCTCGGGGTTCGTGAGTTGCGCCGCCTGGCCAAGGAGACCGGCATCGATGAGGCGACGATCGCGCTGCTGCTCGAGGTCGCCTACGCGGCCGGGCTGCTCGCCGCCGCACCGAGCCCGGAGAGGCCCCAGGGCGAGTACCCCACGGACGAGCGCTGGTTGCCGACGCCGGCGTACGACACGTGGCGGACGGCGTCGATCGCCCGGCAGTGGGCTCTGGTCGCCCGGACCTGGTTGTCGATGACCCGGGCACCGTCGCTCGTGGGTCAGCGGGACGATCGGGACAAGGTGATCGGGGCGCTGTCCGTGGAGGTGGCCCGGGCGAACGCCCCGGCGGTTCGACGGGCGGTCCTGGAGGTGCTCGCCACCGACGGCGAGTCGGTGTCCGTCGATGTCGAGGCGGTCCTGGCCTGGCTGGCCTGGCGGTACCCGCGCCGCTACCGACGCTCGGGGGTCATGGAACATTACGCCCGGGCGGCCCTGCGCGAGGCGGCTGCCCTCGGGGTGACCGGCCTCGACGCCCTGACGTCGTACGGGCGCATCCTGCTGGCCGAGCGTCCCGACGCCGACGACGACCCGCTCGGGGTCCGGGCCGAGTCCGACGCGCTCGTCGCCGCGCTGGACCGGCTGCTCCCCGCCCCGGTGGACCACGTGCTCGTGCAGGCCGACCTTACGGTCGTCGTCCCCGGGCCGCCCGAGCCGACCCTGGCGACGGAACTCGCGGCGGTCGCCGACGCCGAGTCGCGCGGCGGGGCCACGGTCTTCCGGGTGACCCCGACGAGCGTGCGCCGGGCGCTGGACGCCGGTTTCACCGCCGCCGACCTGCACGCGCTGTTCGGGCGCCGTTCCCGGACGCCGGTGCCGCAGACGCTGACCTACCTCATCGACGACGTGGCCCGGCGGCACGGTGGCCTGCGCGTCGGGACGGCGGGCGCCTACCTGCGCGGCGACGACGAGAACCTGCTCGCCGAGGTCCTGGCCGACCGTCGGCTGGCGCCGCTCGCGCTGCGCCGGCTCGCCCCGACGGTGCTCGCGACCCCGCACACCCCGGCCCGCCTGCTCTCGGCGCTGCGCGACGCCGGCTACGCCCCCGTTCCCGAGGACGCCACCGGCGCCGTCGTGGTGACCCGACCGGCCGCCAACCGGGCCGGCGTCGCCCGGCCCGGGGGCGAGTTGTTCGGTCTGGCCGCGGGATTCGGGTACGTCGACGATGCCGAGCGGCTGCAGCTGACCGGCCCGCGGCTGGCCGCGGTCGTGGAGCAGATCCGGCGGGGCGACCGTATCGCCCGGGCCGCGCGTCGGTCCCCGTTGGCCAAGCCCCTGGTCGATGAGAACGGCACGCCGATCAGCGCCAGCCAGGCGCACGCCCAGGCCCTTGCGGTGCTCCGCCAGGGGATCACCGAACGGAAACGGGTCTGGGTGGGCTACGTCGACGCCCACGGCACCACGGGATCGCGGCTCGTGCGGCCGGTCTCGATGGGCGGCGGATTCCTGCACGCGGAGGATGACCGCAGTCAGACCCGCCACACCTTCGCCCTGCACCGGATCACCGCCGCCGCCCTCGACACCTGAGGGCCGCGGGACGCCTTCCGCGTCGTCCCTCTCCTGCCTCGTCCCGGTACTGGGTGGTCCCGGTACTGGGTGGTCCCGGTACTGGGTGGTCCCGGGTACTGGGTCGTGCCGATGACCGGGTCGTCCCCCTACTGGTCGTCGACGGGGCCGCGGCTTCGGTCCCGGTGGGCGCGGGTGACCGAGCCGACGACCGACGCCACCACCAGGAGCGCGAGCATGACGCCGAGCGCCTCGACCACGGCGTCCACGGCCGAGGTCTTCATCACCACGTGGGACAGGACGAACCACCCGACGCCGAGCACGGCCAGGACGCAGCCACCGACTATGAGCAAGCGGGTCTCGGAGTTTCCCGTTCCATCCGCACCCATGGCACATCCTCTCGGACAGGACGCTGTCCCCATCCTGGCGGACCGACGTTGTCTATCCTCCCGGACCCCCGTGGTCTCCCGGAACCCCGTGGCCTCCCGGAACCCTGTGGCCTCTCGGAACCGCGTGGCCTCTCGGAACCCAGGGTCTACCGCCAAGCGGGGGCTGACGGAACCTGACGCGCTTCCGGGACTAGGTCGAAAACGTTTGCGGGTTGCTGCAACCATTCGGGGTCTCTGGAGCGTCTCTAGATTCGGGAGTCACTCTGCCCGTCGTGGCAGCGGCCCCACGCCTCGGCGTTCGGCGGTGCGCGCGCTCCGGTCCTTGCCCAACGGGGGAGAGCGAGCGTTACCGCCGGCCCGGGCCTCACTGCTGCTCCACCAATTCGTCCGGTTTGCCGGTACCGTTCGGCGGTGGGGATTCTCGGGCGCCGGTCTTGCCTGTTCCCGTACGGTGGTCCCCGCGGCCTCGGCTGAGCGGGCCGCCGTCAGGTTCGTCGTGGCCTCCGTGTCCTGTCGGGGGGTCGAGGCAGACTTGAACGTCGGCCAGAGCGGCGAGAGCGAGCGCCCGCGGGGTTCGCGGTCGCGAGCATGCCAACCAGGGAGGCGTACGTGGGTGACGGACCGCTGATCGTCCAGTCGGACAAGACGCTGCTGCTGGAGGTCAACCACCCCGACGCTCAGGCGTGCCGCATGGCGATCGCGCCGTTCGCGGAGCTGGAACGCTCGCCGGAGCACGTGCACACGTACCGGCTGACGCCCCTGGGGCTGTGGAACGCGCGGGCCGCCGGGTACGACGCGGAGACCGTCGTCGACGCGCTGCTGCGGTTCTCCCGCTACCCACCGCCGCACGCCCTGCTGGTCGACGTCGCCGAGACGATGGATCGGTACGGGCGCCTGCAGCTCATCAACGACCCCGTGCACGGGCTGGTGCTGCGTGCCACCGACCGGGCCGTCCTGGTCGAGGTGGCGAAGTCGAAGAAGGTGGCCGACTACCTGGGCGCACGCATCGACGAGGACACGATCGCCGTGCACCCGTCGGAGCGGGGTCGGCTCAAGCAGGCGTTGCTCAAGCTCGGCTGGCCGGCCGAGGACCTCGCTGGGTACGTCGATGGCGAGGCCCACCCGATCATGCTCAAGGAGGACGGGTGGACGCTGCGGCCGTACCAGCGGCAGGCGGTCGAGCACTTCTGGGCCGGCGGCTCGGGCGTGGTGGTGCTGCCGTGCGGCGCGGGCAAGACGCTAGTCGGCGCGGCCGCGATGGCTCAGGCCTCCGCGACCACATTGATTCTCGTGACCAACACCGTGGCCGGGCGGCAGTGGAAGCGAGAGCTGCTGGCGCGGACGTCGCTGACCGAGCGCGAGATTGGTGAGTACTCGGGCGAGAAGAAGGAGATCCGCCCGGTCACCATCGCCACCTACCAGGTGCTCACCACGCGGCGAGGCGGCAACTTCACTCATCTGGATCTGTTCAATGCGCGGGACTGGGGCCTGGTCATCTACGACGAGGTGCACCTGCTGCCTGCGCCGATCTTCCGGTTCACCGCCGACCTGCAGGCCCGCCGACGCCTCGGGCTGACCGCGACGCTGGTGCGCGAGGACGGTCGGGAGGGCGACGTCTTCTCGCTCATCGGGCCGAAGCGCTACGACGCACCATGGAAGGACATCGAAGCGCAGGGCTGGATCGCGCCGGCCGAGTGCATC
>JADGGF010000281.1 GCA_019690055.1 Micromonosporaceae bacterium | reverse complement strand
CCGCCCTCGACGATGTGGCGCAGCAGCGCCGCCCCGGCCCCGGTGCCGTCCCGCTTGACGCCGTAGACCGCCACCGAGCGCGGGGTCAGCAGGCGGGCCATGGACGCCGCCTCGGCCGGCTGCTCCCGGTCCCGGGCCACCTGCTCCGACCGCCGGGTCGGCTCGATCGGGAACGTCAGGTGCACCACGCCGTCGGCGAACTGACGGCTGACCTGGTACCCGGCGTCGGTGAGCACGCGCAGCATCGGCCGGTTCTCCGGCAGCACCTCGGCCACGAACCGGGAGATCCCGGCCGCGCGCGCCGCCGCCGCGAGGTACTCCAGCAGCAGCGTGCCGATCCCGCGCCCCTGGTAGGCGTCCTCCACCGCGAACGCCACCTCGGCATCCGGTGACGACGGACCGAGCCGCTCGTACTGTCCCAACGCCACCAGCCGGTCCCCGGTCGCGACCACGAACGCCTCCCGGTCGTGGTGGTCGACGTTCACCAGCCGGGCCAGGTCCCGCGCCGGGATGCGCGGGTACGGCGAGAAGTAGCGCAGATAGCGTGTCCGGTCCGAGAACCGGGAGTGCAGGTCCACCACCCGGTCGGCGTCCTGCGGCGTGATCTGTCTGATATGGACGGTGGAACCGTCGGCCAGGAGGACGTCCCAGCCGTCGGGCGAGTCCTCCGGCGCCACCGGCCCGGTCGGTGGCTCGGGCGCCGGCCCCGTCGGCTGCCCAGCCGATGGCCCGGTCGACGACCCGGTGGACGACTCGACGGACGACACGGCCGCCAGCCTAGTTCGCGCCGGCCGCCCCGCCTAGCCAGAAGCCGGCCGGCCGAGGTTTGCCCGCATGGTCAGCAGCGCGTCGTGCATCACCCTCAGGTCGGCGCTGGAGATGCCGGCGGTCACCCGATCGGCGACCGTGCCGAAGATGGGCGGAATCGCGGGAATGAGCGCCTGGCCACTCGCCGTGAGCGCGACCCGGATCGAGCGCCGGTCGGACGGGTCGGCTTCGCGCCGCACGAGCCCGTGGCGCTCCAACCGGTCCAGCAGCCGGGTCATGCCGGCGGTGTCGGTGGCGAGCAGCTCGGCCAGGCGCCGGGGCGTGGTCTCGCCGGCCGAGACGTGCAGCAGCACGCCCGCCTGTTGCGCGGTCACGCCGAGCGGCGCGAACTCCTGGTCGAGCAGTGTCCGTATGTCCCGCGCGACCTGGTTGAGCAGGCCCACGGTCGTCAGGGCCAGTCCGGGCATCGGCTCCCCATTTGCTGTCTAGACAGTTACTGTGTAGTCTGCGGTCATGGTATCGATCACGGCCACACTCGACGCACTCTCCCCCCGGGTCGCCGACTTCCTGCGGGCGTACCAGGCCGCCTCCACCGCCAGCGGGGCGGACCGGCTGACCGACCTCTTCCTCCCCACGTTCCTCAACGTCGACCCGAACAACGCGACGGCCGTCCCCACGGGCGTGCTCGTCCGCGCCCTCCCGGCCCGCGAGCGGCTCTTCACCGATGCCGGCGTGACGGGTCTGACCCTCGAGTCGGCCACCGAGACCTGGCTCGACGATCAGCACGTGGTGGTGCACACGACCTGGCGCCTGCTTCACCCGCGGGCGACCGATGCCACGCCACCAACACGGTCGACGTTCCTACTCGTCGACGATGGTGGTGCCCTGCGGGTCGCCGCCTACATCAACCTCACCGACCTGCCCGCCCTGCTGGCGCAGGTGGCCGCCCAGTAACGGGGGTCGGGTCAATCGCAGAGGTCGGGTCAATCGCGGGGGTCGTGCGGGTCCAGGCCGAAGTACGGGAAGACCGCGGCTCGGGTGGCGGCGATGGCCCGGTCCACGGCGTCACCGGCGCCGGGCTGCCACGGCCGGTATTCCGCCGAGCTGCCGTCGGTCATGCGGGTGGGCACCCCCGGCCCGCCCCGCAGCAGCCCGCGCCGCGCCGACGCCAGCCGGGACCGGGCGAAGTCCTGCCACGACTGCGGAATCGGCGTGCTCGGGTCGATCGGATCGCCCGTGACCGTGGCCAGCAGGTGGGTCCAGGTGCGCGGCACCGCCTCCACCAGCGCGTACCCGCCCCCGCCCACAGCGAGCCACCGGCCGCCGCACAGCTCCTCGGCCAGGTCTCGCAACGCGAGGTGAGCCGCACGCTGCCCGTCCACGGTGAGCCGCAGGTCGGCCAGCGGGTCGATGACGTACGTGTCCGCGCCGCACTGGGTCACCAGCAACTCGGGCCGGAACGCGCGCAGCACCGACGGAACGACCGCGTGGAATGCGCGCAGCCAGCCGGCGTCGTCGGTGCCGGGCGGCAGGGCCACGTTCACCGCCCGCCCCGGGGCGCCGGGACCGCCCGTCTCGTGGTGGAAGCCGGTGCCCGGGAAGAGGGCGAGCGGTGTCTCGTGCAGGCTGATCGTGAGCACCCGCGGCTCGTCCCAGAAGATCTCCTGCACCCCATCGCCGTGATGGACATCGATATCGACATACGCCACACGTGTGGCGCCGAGTTCCAGCAGCCGTTGGATCGCCACGGCCGGGTCGTTGTAGACGCAGAACCCGGCCGCCCGGTCGCGCATCGCGTGGTGCAGACCGCCGGCGATGTTCACCGCCCGCCGCGCCGACCCGGACCACACGGCCTCCGCCGCCGCGACACTCGCCCCCGTCACCAGCGCGCTCGCCTCGTGCATGCGCGGAAACACCGGGTTGTCCGGGGTGTTCAGCCCGAACCCCGCGAAGTACGGGTCCTCGGGCGCCTTCTTCACAGCCTCCACATAAGACCGATCGTGCACCCGCAGCAGCAACTCCTCGTCCACAGGGGACGGGGCCACCACCGACACCCCGGGCCGGTCGAGGATGCCCAAGTCGCGGGCGAGCGCGATGGTCAGCTCCAGGCGGATCGGGTCGAGCGGATGGTCGCCGAGATCGTACGCGAGCAGCTCATCGCTCCACATCACTACCGTGGTCACGGCTGCTCCCCTCGCGCCACCGGCCGCGACCCGTCGGCGCACCATTCGCTCCACGAGCCGACATACAGCGATGCCTCGATGCCTGCCACGTGCAGGGCGAGCACGGTCTGGGCGGCCGTGACGCCGGAGCCGCAGTAGGCGCCGACCGGCAGCGACCGTACCGCGTCCGGCCCCGAGGCCTGGGCCGCCGGGGCCCGGGCGGCCGCCGCCGCGTACTCCGCCACGACCTCCGCCGCCGGACGCAGCCGCCCCGATGCGTCGACCAGCGCCGACGCCGGCAGGTTCACGGCGCCGGGTATGTGCCCGGCCACCGGATCGATGGGCTCCTGCTCGCCCCGGTAACGCACCGGCGTCCGCGCGTCGAGCAGCACACCGGTGCGGGCCACCTCGGCCGCCCCGTCGGCGTCCAGGACCGGCATTCCGCCCGGGTTGACCACGATGTCGCCCGGAGTCGCCACCACCTCCCCGGGCTCGAGCGGCTGCCCCGCCGCGACCCAGGCGGCCAGCCCGCCGTCGAGCACCGAGACGGTGCCGTGGCCGGCCCAGCGCAGCGTCCACCACAGCCGGGCCGAGCCCAACCCGTCGCCCGCGTCGTAGACGACGACCGGGTGCCCGGACCGTACGCCGGCCGCCCGCAGCGCGGCCTGCAGCGCGCCGGGCTCCGGCAGGGGATGCCGCCCACCGCGTCCGGGCGGTCCGGCGACCTGGGCGTCAAGATCGAGGAACGTTGCCCCGGGAATGTGTCCGGCGAGGTACTCGTCGCGCCCCGGCGGTCCGCCGAGCTTCCAGCGGACATCGATGACAGTCGGGCGTTGCGGAAGCGGATCGGCCAGCGCGCGGGCCAGGGTGGGGACGTCGGTGAGCGCCACCACGCCAGCCTACTCCCGGCCCGTACTCACCCACGATCATGACGGACGCACGTCCATGGACGGATCCACCAATCATGGACGGATTCGTGGGCGGCTCCGTGTCCGCCAGCCCGAGCCCCTCAGCGGGCGGAGACGAAGACGCGGGAAGCGATCTCCCGGGGCAGCCGTACGCTGTCGCCGTCGCGCTCGATGATCACGGAGTCGCGCTCCTGCGCCACGACCACGTTGGCGCCCGGGTCGACGCCAGCGGAGTGCAGCTGGCGCAGCACCTCGGGGTTGGTCTGGACGCTCTCGCAGATCCGACTCACCGTGACCTCACCGGAGAGTCCGGGGAAGGCCAGGTTCCGCTCGGGCGCCGAGGGCTCGTCCGCATCGACCGGTCCGAACGCCTCCAGGCCCGGGATGGGGTTGCCGTACGGGCTGCGGGACGGACGGCCGAGCAGCTCGTACACCCGCTGCTCCACCGCCTCGCTCATCACGTGCTCCCACCGACACGCCTCTTCGTGGGCCTCCTCGTACGGCATGCCGATCACGTTGACCAGCAGCAGCTCGGCAAGGCGGTGCTTGCGCATGACCGCGATGGCCTTGGCGCGGCCGACGTCGGTCAGCACCAGATGCCGGTCACCCTCGACGTGCAGCAGGCCGTCGCGCTCCATCCGGGCCACGGTCTGGCTCACCGTGGGACCGCTCTGCTTGAGCCGCTCCGCGATCCGGGCCCGCAGGGGCGGCACACCCTCCTCCTCCAGTTCGAGGATGGTGCGCAGGTACATTTCGGTCGTATCGACAAGGTCGGTGGGCACGATTGTCTCCTCCCAGCCCGGAATGCTACCTGCGTCCCTGCCGAACCGAGGATCACGAAACCCCGGGCAGGGCCCGGCGCCCGCCTCGCCCCGACCCGCCACGCATGCCCAATTGGTCACCTTCTGGGCAGGTAACCCCGCCGTGCCTGCCCCATTGGCCACTTTCTGGGCGCGCCCATCTACCGCGCCGCGGCGGTGCCGGGTGCTGGGACGGGGCATCCGAGCGCCGGGGAGCACGCTCTACGCTGGCCGTCCAGATTCGGACACGCGGGCACAGACGAACAGGGAGGCAGGCGTGCGGGCGGCGCTGGGGACGGTCGCTGCGCTCATCGCGGTGGTCGGGGCACTGGCCGGATGCGCCGAGCCGGACGAAGCCGGCGAGCCGCTGGAGATCACCCAGGGGCGGGCGTGCCAGGCGGTCGAGTTCGACACGGTTGAATCCGCCCTCGGCATCCGGTTCGACACCAGCGCCCCGGCGACGGTCGAGCAGACGTACTCCTGCGTGCTGGCCCGGGCCGACACCCCGCTGCCCGACCTGGCGTTCACGATGTCGGCCACCACCGCCGACGAAGTGATCTTCACGGCCATCCTGACCCCGAGCCTGGCCACCGCGGTGCCGGAGCTCGGCCGCATCGCCTACCAGATCACCCTCCCGCCCGGGACGGCCGCCGACGGGACCCCGACCGGACCGGCGGTGGAGGTCGGCTGGCTCTCGACGGTGCCCCGCTTGATGCTGCTGCGCTACACCTGGCCGCCGAACGCCACCGACGCCGAGGTCGCTGAGCTCGCTCCGCGCCTGATCGAGCTGGCCCGAGGGATCGAACGCGCCGTGACGACCGGCCCGACGCTCACCCCGGCCAGCCCGAGCGAGGCGGTCTGAGCGCGCCCTGGGGCTATCTGGGCGAGCGCGGAGGGGACGCAGGCCCAGAAAGTGACCAATTGGGCAGGCACGGCGGGGTTACGTGCCCAGAAGGTGACCAATTGGGCGGGGCGGTGCCGACCGTCGCCCGCCGGCCCGGACCGAGCGGGGCGAACCGGGGGCGGCCGTCACGCCAGCGGGGTTGACTGGGGTGGTGGTCCGCGCGGAGGAGCGACTCGCGCCGTACCGGCGCAAACGAGACTTCGCCCGCACGCCCGAGCCGCCGGGCGACCGGCGCCGGCAGGCCCGGCGCAGCGAGCGGCCGGCGCCCCGGCGGTTCGTCGTCCAGCGCCATCGGGCCCGCCGGCTGCACTACGACTTCCGGCTGGAGATCAACGGGGTACTCGTGAGCTGGGCGGTGCCGAAGGGCCCGACGCTGGACCCGAAGGCACGCCGGATCGCGATCCCCACCGAGGACCATCCGCTGGAGTACTACGACTTCGAGGGCGTGATCCCGGCCGGCGAGTACGGCGGGGGTGACGTCATCGTCTGGGACAACGGCACCTGGGAACCGGCCGACGGTCAGGACCCGGCGCGGGCCCTCGCCGAGGGGGAGCTCCACTTCGACGTCACCGGCCACAAGCTGCGCGGCCGGTTCGTGCTCGTCCGCACCGACGGCGGTGGCCGTGGGCGCGGCGGGGGTG
>JADGGF010000280.1 GCA_019690055.1 Micromonosporaceae bacterium | reverse complement strand
ACTAGGTGCGGCCCACAAGCGGATGGCAGGAGCCTCGCAAGCCGCCGGGGACACCGTGATGTCACCGGCCGATGACACCCCACGGGCACTCACAGCAGGGGCATCCGATGACGCTTCGACCGTTCGCCGACGATCTCGACCAGGTTCGCGGTCCGGTCCTGTTCCGGACAGCCCGGGTTACGCCGACGAAGCCGGTGGCGCTGGTGCGCCTGACCGGTCCCTTGGGTCGGCGATCGGGGTGGTCAGCTCGGTGCCAGGATGTGTTCGACCGATCGGGCTGCCCAGTAGTCGAACAGTTGCCATCGACCATCGGGGAAGAGGTCATGTTGGGCGACCACTGCCCACCGCAGGTACAGGAACCAGAACACTCCGATGACGGGTGCCGCGACGAAGGGTCGCGGGTCGACGTCCCGGTCGACCAGGAGAGCGACCAGGTCGATGTCGGCCGGGGCGACGACCGGACGCTGCCAGTCGATCACCCGGTAGCCATCGTCCGTCAGGAATACCTGCTGGGCGGTCAGGTCGCCGTGGGTGACTCTCGGGGCGGAGCTCACCGCGTCGAGGACGGCGGACGTCGTGGCGAATGCCCGCAGGCGGTGGCTCTGTTCCGCGGTGACGAACTGGAACCGGCCGTCCCCGATCAGCGTGTCCAGCTTGTCGAGGGTGGTTTCGGCGACGCTCGTCCATGCTTCGACCCCAGCGAGGTCCAGGTAGGTCGGCAGGTCCCCCGCGATTTCCCCGATCTCGGCGACCAGCCGCCGACCGTGCGTGAGCAGGTCGGCGACATCGACGACCGTGTCGATCAACCGCGGAGCGTCGATCCAGTCCAAGGCCATGGTGGCGCACCGGTCCAGCATCCCGAGCTGCTGACAGCCGGGCAGCAGGCGCGACGACGCGGCGGCGTAGAACGCGGGCTCGACAGTCGGTGGGAGTTGGGACTTGTAGGCGAGCAACCGTCCGTCGTCGAGCAGCACCTTCTGTACGCAGGACAGCGGCCAGGCGTGAATCGTCTCGCGCGCAACCACGTTCGCGCCGAGCGCGGTGCGGAGACCTTCATCCGAGTGCAGCTTGAGGTCGGGGAACCGAGGATGCTCCACCATGAAGACATTCTCGCCGTCTCCGCTCCGGCCCGCCCAGCCACCGCCTCCTCGGCGTTGCTATCCGGCGGTGTCTGGTGCTGTCCGGCGCTGGTGCGTCCGTGCCTCAGATCGGGAAGTGGCCGCGGCGCCAGTACCAGTGGCGGCCGGCCTTGAGGTGGTCGACGACCGCGCGTTGGAGCAGCGTGCGGCGCGGCAACTCGTCCAGCGGTGTGCTCAGCGTGCGGAACACGAACCGCAGCACCTCGACGTCGCCGTTCAATCCCTCCGGCTCCTCGTAGGGATCCAGCTCGAACCTCTGCTGGAACTGGACGATGTTGGAGTCCTCCGGTAGGTACTCCCGCAGCTGCGGGTCGAGCAGCCACGAGCCACAGGTGAACTCCGTGTAGTGCTCGTCGGGAAAGTGCCGGGGGAAGAACGCCCGGGCCTCGTCGAGCGACGCCGTGACTGCCTCCGGGGTCAGTGGCCCTGATTCCGGGATGTGCAGGCCGAGACCGGTCCCGCTGCTGCGGTGGTACTGCAGCCGGCCCAGCTCGTAGAGGCCGCCGCGTACGTGCAGCGTCAACCAGGCCTGCATGATCGGCCAGCCCTCGCCGTTCATCCGCCGGTCGATGGCGAGGTTGCGGCCCAGGTCCGCGAGAGTCGTCCAGGACACGGTCTCGGGAACGCCGTGGTCGCGGTGGTACCCCAGGACGACACCGATCAGGGCCAGATACACGTACACATAGAGATGCCGCCACGCCGGGCCCCGGTCGCGGGGCAGCTCCGGCCCGGGCACCAGCCATTCGTAGCCGCCGAGGTCGGCGCGGACCAGGGCAATCGCGCGGTCGAGCAACCAGCGCAGCTCCGGCGTCCACAGTGGTGAGTCAGGGTCGGGCCAACCCGCCAGGATCTCGGCGGCGTCCTCGGGTGGCACGGCGAGCCGGTCCAGGATCGCGGGGGCGTCGGCCTTGGTCGGTAGCGGAGCCGGCGGGTGGTCGCCGGCGAGCCGATGCACACGCTCGACCTCCTCGACGGCCACCCCCAGCCGAGCGGCGATGTCATTCAGATCCACGCGATTGTCCAGATCCACGCGCTCGACCCTACCGGCCGGAGCAGGTCCGGTCATCCCACCCGCCGCAGGCCACGATTCGCGCCGAGAGGGGTGGACGTTGAGCAGCTCGCGGGTTCACGGAGCCTCTGTTGACAGAGCCCGTCGGGCCGCCGAGACTGCCCTCGATTCGAACGGTGAGTCGCCGTTCGTCGGTTATCGACAACTGGCCAATCGTCTCGGCCGAAGCTGGAGTAGATGGGCACCGTTGTCAACTCGCCTGAGATATACCAAATTTTCGGTTTCTCGGTGGAGATCAGCTGGGGTTCCCCGGCCGCAGCCGACGTGCGGCAACGGTTCAGCTACGGGAGCGGGGCACCGCGGGCGGCGATCCATAGTGCGTACCACTCCTCATGAGAGAGGTCGGGCTCGCGCTGCACCGCGTCCCGACAGGCCCGGATCCGTTCCGGCCGGGTCGTGCCGATCACAGGCACAACGCGGGCAGGGTGCCGGCGCAGCCACCACAGCACGATCGACTCGGGTGTGCTGTCCTTCTTGCGAGCCAGCTCCGCGACGAGCGCGGCGGCGGCCTTCTCTTCGGGGGTCTGCTGCGCGCCGGTGTAACGGCCCCGGGCCAACGGGCTCCATGCCTGGATCTCGATGCCGTTGCGATGGCAGTACTCCAGGGTGCCGTGCGGGAAGGCGTTCGCGCCGGACTGCCCGGTGTTGAGTAGCACGCCGGCCTCGATCCAGCCGCGGTGGCCGAGGCTCAGCTCGAGCTGGTTGGCGACCAGCGGAAGGTCGAGATACGCCTGCAGGTGCGTGATCTGCTCGGCGCTCATGTTCGACACGCCGAACCGGCGCACCAGACCTTGGCGGTGCAGCGATGTGAGGGCCGCGGCGACGTCCGCGGGGTCGGCGAGCGGGTCGGGCCGATGCAGGAGGAGAACATCGATCGCGTCGGTGCGCAGCCGCTCGAGGCTCTCGGCGACCCTACGTTCGATGGACCGGCCGCGCAGGTCATACACCTTGGGGTCGAGGCGGATGCCGCACTTGGTCTGGATGGTGACGCGCTCGCGCAGGCCCGGCCAGCGGCTGAGCACCTCACCGAAGACGGCTTCGGACTTCCCGAAGCGGTAGATGTCGGCGAGGTCGAAGGTGGTGATGCCAATCTCCAGGGCGGCGGTGATGGCGGCCTCGGCAGTATCGATGTCCGCAGGTTGGTAAGGCTCGGTGTTCCAATCACCGCCCAGCCCCATGCATCCGTAGATCATTGTCGACGTATCCATCGATGACCTCCTTCATGGTGGCCCCGAACGACGCTCGCCCCTGACGCCGCTCGCCCCGACCGTACGCCGTCGGGCTGCGGTCTTAGCCGCGTTCCAGCGCACGCCACCTGGGGCGTTGAGCAGTGGTAGGCCGTATCCGGGGCCGGACGAGGGCGCCGACACCGCCACCGAGCGGAAGCCCAGGCTCTCGGCGGCCGCGACGGCTCCGACGCTCCAGGCGGACAGCTCCCAATCAGGCGGCGGCTGCAGCCTCATCTGATCGACGACCGTACGCCGGTATGGCTCGGGCTCGCCGGTGACCACGAGGGTCCACCGCACAGCGAACCAGCGGTTTGTTGACTGGTAAGCAAAGCGGTGACGGACGATGCTAGGAGCACTCGTCAAGGATTGTCAACGGCGCCCCGCGGATCACGACAACCTCAGGTGAGACCGTTGACACTCACGACCGGGCGTTCCTACCATCACCACAACGCGAGTTCGCTTACCACTCAACAGATCGTTATCCACAAATGGGCTGGTTCGACCGAGGAGGTGATCACCGGTGGACCGAAGGGATCTGAATCAGCGCGTCTACGGACTGCTGCAGGAGATCGGTGTGCTCCTCGACGACGGCGACCGCGGCGTCATGCGCGAATCCGGTCTGACGCCAGCCCACTTCAACCTCCTCCGCCAGCTCGATCGGGGTCCGGACGCTACGGGGCGCACGATCACCCGGCTTGCGGAGCTGACCCTGTGCACGCGCG
The DNA here is from genome assembly GCA_019690055.1 of Micromonosporaceae bacterium. Classification (GTDB taxonomy): domain Bacteria; phylum Actinomycetota; class Actinomycetes; order Mycobacteriales; family Micromonosporaceae; genus DATBGZ01. The sequence continues at coordinate 2,047 of JADGGF010000280.1, read as the reverse complement.
GCAACGTGACGCGCGTGGTGCAACGCCTGGTCGAGGCCGGCCTGGTAGAGATTCGTTCGGACCGATCCGATCAACGGCTGGTCCGGGTCTTCCTGACCGAACTCGGCGCGCAACGACTCGCCGTGGCCGAGCGGGCGCATGACCGGCTCAACGCCGAGAGACTCGGCGAGTTCACCGACGAGGAGGTCGCCGACCTCCTGTCCCATCTGACGGCGCTCTCGCAGCGCCTCCGTAAGCACCTGGCAGAGCGCTAGCGTGGGGCGGCTCCGGCCGCCGAACGTCACCTCGCGTCGCAGTGTGCCGTGTCCGTACGGGGATCGCGGTGCGCTGCGCGCTGCACAACTCGTCCCCCGCACCCACCTCACATGTATGTGCGAGTCCGCGAAGGAGACACCATGAAACGTCCGTCCCGTTCGCGCCTGGCCGCCGTCCTTTCGGCCGCAGTCCTGGCCGCGGCGCTCGGGCCGGTGGCCCCTGCGCGAGCGGATGCCCCGGTCAGCAATCGGGCCAGCCTGAAGCAGGATCTCTGCTATCAGATCGTTACGGATAGATTCTTCGACGGTAACACCAGCAACGACAACCCCTCGAAGAGTCCGGGACTGTTCGACTCGTCGAAGAGCAACTGGAAGATGTACTGGGGCGGTGACTTCGCCGGCATCCAGCAGAAGCTCAGCTATCTCAAGAACATGGGTGTCACGGCCATCTGGATCTCACCCCATGTCGACAACGTCGACGTGCCTGTGGTCTACGGTGGCGTGACGAACACCGGGTACCACGGCTACTGGGCCCGTGACTTCAAGAAGACCGAGGAACACTTCGGGACGCTGACCGAGTTCCAGAACCTGATCTCGGCCGCGCACAGCCAGGGCATTAAGATCATCATAGACTGGGCGCCCAACCACACCAGCCCGGCCGACCCGGCCAACCCCTCGTTCGCCGAGAACGGCGCGCTCTACGACAACGGGACATTCATCGGTGCCTACAGCTCGGACAGCGCCGGGCTGTTCCACCACAACGGCGGCATCACCAACTACGACGACCGCTACCAGGCGCAGTACCTGAACATGGCTGACCTGGCCGACTTCGAGCAGCAGCACCCGACGATCAACAACCTCATGAAGGCCAACGCCAACTACTGGATGAACATGGGCGTCGACGGCATCCGGGTGGACGCGGTCAAGCACATGACTCCGGGTTGGCAGACCACCTTCGCCGACGCGGTGCTGGCGAACAAAGACACCACGCTCTTCGGCGAGTGGTACCTGGGCAGCCTCAGCGACCCCACGTACTGGGACAACGTGCGCTTCGCCAACACCACCGGCATCTCGGTGCTGGACTTCTACATGAACATCGCGATTCGCAACGCGTTCGCGTACGGCGGTTCGATGTACGCGCTGGACGCGGCGGTCACCAAGACCGGGAACGACTACAAGTACAAGGAAAACCTCGTCACCTTCCTTGACAACCACGACATGGCCCGGTTCCTGACCGTCAACAACAACAACTCGTTGCTGCACCAGGCCCTCGTGTTCCTGCTCACGCTGCGGGGTACGCCGTGCATCTACTACGGCACCGAGCAGTACCTGCACAACGACACCGCCGGCGGCGGTGACCCGTACAACCGGCCGATGATGCCGGGATTCAACGAGTCCACGACCGCGTACCAGGTCATCAAGAAGCTGGCCGCGTTGCGCCAGAGCAACCCGGCGCTGGCCTACGGGACGCACCAGGAGCGGTGGATCAACAACGACGTCTACATCTACGAGCGCCGGTTCGGCAGTGACGTCGTGCTCACCGCGATCAACAAGGGCGTGTCGAACCAGTGGATCAGCGGGCTTGCCACCGCGCTTCCGCCCGGCACGTACGCCGACCAGCTCAATGGCATCCTCGGCGGCAGCAGCATCACCGTGTCGAGTGGTTCCGGCGGCAACAACCCGGTGACCGCTTTCAACCTCGCTCCCGGCAACGCCGCGGTCTGGTCGTACAAGCAGGCCGCCGAGCCGTCGGTTCCGCTGATCGGCAGCGTCGGCCCGACCCTGACCCGCGC
>JADGGF010000279.1 GCA_019690055.1 Micromonosporaceae bacterium | reverse complement strand
TTTTGTTTATACCCCACCGGCCGGGGGGGGCGGGGCCCGGGACGGCCGACGATCCGGGTACGCGGCCGTACGGGCGACGTCTCTTACGGCGGGCCGGGACCGTATGTCCACAGTGGAGGAAACGGGCCGCCGGGTTGCCGCGGGCTAGACCGACGCGGGGGCCGGGCGGGCGGTGCGCAGGTGATGGGCGATCACCGCACCGAGGATGACGATGGCGATCGGGTCGAACGCCAGCGAGACGAGGTTCATGTCGGCCCGCAGCTGAGCATCGACGGCGGTCAGAGCCAGGAACGTCGCCTTGGTGACGATGGCGGTGGCCGACGCCGGCACCCGAACCGGGGGAAAGAAGGCGGCCCAGACGATGGCTGCGCCGAGGGCGCCCTGCAGCACCCCGCGGTGCTGGAGCAGGGCAGTCGTCATGGGGTCGAGATTGGACAGTCCGTAGCTGGTCTCCAGCATTCCGGGCCAGACCAGCGCGAGGGCCGGGGTCGCCGTGATCACGCCGACGATCGTGAGGATGACGCGTAGCTTCATGCCTTGCCCTCCGAGGTTATGTCAGCAGAGCTGATCGTCAGCCTAACTGACGATCAGTGCACGGGAAAGACTAGGCTACGACCATGCGCGCCGCCGACGCCGTCTCCACGACGACCGGATACCTGCTGCTCAAGCTGGCCACCCTGGCCGAGGCGAGGATGGAGCAGACGCTGCGGCCGTTCCGCCTGCGCGGCCGGACCCTGCGGGTGCTGGCGTTCGTCGACGGCGGGGAGGTGTCCCAGCGGGACCTGTGCCGGCAGACCGGCCTCGACCGCACCACGATGGTCGCGGTCATCGACGAACTCGAGGCGCACGGGTTCGTCCGGCGCGACCGGTCGCTCAGCGACCGGCGCAAGCAGGTCATCAGCATCACCGAGGCCGGCCGGCGTACGCTCGGCGAGGCCCTGGCGGCGTTGCGCCACACCGAGGACGACTTCCTCGCCCCCCTGGATCCGGACGGCCGGCGCCAGTTGCACCGCCTGCTGTCCGCCCTGTTCGCCGCGCACGATCCCCGCTGCCAGCCCGACGAGCCACCGGAGCCCGGCGAGCGCTAGCGGCTTGGTGTCGTTCTCCGGATCACCGGCGACGCGGGACGCGGTGGGCCGGATCAGCCCTCAGCCCAGCAGGCGCGCCCGCCACTGCGCGAACCGCTGGCGCAGGTCAGCGAGCTGGGCGCCAGTGACGCCGTACTGAGCGAAGTCGTCGTCGTCGAGCTCCTGCACCACCGCGAGCGCGTCGGCGAACGCGGCCCGGTCGAAGGTGATGTCTGACCGCTCGGCGAGCCGGAGCAGCGCGGCCTCGTCGTAGCGGCCCGACCGCAGGACCGCATCGATGTCGATAAAGTCCCGGGCGAGCGCCCGCTCGTAGAGGGCCATGACCTTGTTCGCGACCGCGTCGTCGGGGTGCAGGACCGGTCCGATCGAGATCCGCACCGGCTCGTTGGCGCGCAGGTCGATGCCGAGCTCGACCTTCGCGGCCTGCTCGCCGTCCGAGACGGTCAGGCGCAGGAACGTGTCGTGGCGGCGCTCGGCCTCCACGCGCAGGCCCGCGTTCTGGTAGGCGGTCACGATTGCGTCGGCCGCGGTCTCGAACTCGCCCCGGCGCTCCCAGATCGTGAAGAGGTCGACGTCCTCGCTGGGCCGCTGGAGAAACCCCGCCGCCTGCACAGCGTAGCCGCCGGCCAGGGCGAACCCGTAGCGCTCGGCCGCCTCGAGCCCGATCCGGGCGAGTCGCTGATGGAATGCGTCCACGTCACGCGGTGGACGCTGACAGCACGCGCAGCTCGGGGAAGCGGCTCTCCCAGGCCCGGCGCAGGGCCGGTGGCAGCCAGAGCGTCGGCCACAGGCGGGTCAACAGCCGGGCGTTGAGCCAGGTGCGGAGATCCTCGACGCAGCCGGCTTCGTTGAGGACCGTCCGGTACAGGGAGGCGAGCCGCGCCGGCTTGCCGAGGTCATAGGTGGCGTTGCCGGACCAGTCGAGGTGCGGGGGCAGGGTCACCCGGCCCGCGACCGGCCCGCACAGGTCGTCCAGCCGCTCCGCCACCACGTACGGCTTACGGGCCGAGTAGGTGAGACGGGCTTCTCCACGGCGGCTGGGTGCGGTGGTCACGCCGGAGCCGGCCAGCCGCCGGACAAGCGGCCGCCACCCCGACCAGGGCAGCTCGGGGAGGTGGGCGGGCCCGGGCAGCACATCGGCAGCGAACTGGACCACCGCGGGAGCGTAACACGGGCTACTCGTCCCTGTCGGTATCCCGATACCCGGGGTTGTGGACGCGAAGAGTCATGAATCCCCGGGTCCGGGGCCAGTCCCCGTGTCCGGGCAGCAAATCTGGCGTCGGACGGTGACCAACCCGTGGCATTCGGTGTCCATCGGCATCCAACCGGCACCAGCATCAGCTCTGCGGCGGGTCCCTTTCGCAGGTCGCCTCGCCACCGTGCGGGCCGTTGAGCACCACTGTGGCCAGTAGGCTCGCCATGGGTAGCAGGCCGTCGCGAGCTACTCGAACGGGGGATCGGGGTCGTGGTGAACGCTGCCGAGGGTGGTCCGCGCCGCCTGCGCACGCTCCGCGTCGCCTACGGCCTGGCCTCAATCGCGCTGGTCGGGCTCTACCCGGTCCTGCCCGGGACGGGACGAGAGTTCGTCCTCATCGGCGCGATCGCGGGGGCCGGTGCGTGCGTCGCGTACGGCCGGCGTCGGGTGCGGTCCGACCTCCGGTCGCCCTGGACGCTGCTGCTCGGTGCGCTGGTCGCGTTCCTGGCGGCTGGGTTCGCGCTCCTACTCCCTACTCACCACGCCACCACGGTTCGCTGGCTGATCGACGCCGTGGGCAATCTGCTCGTCCTCGCCGCTGCCCTGGCCCTGATCATCGGCCGTCGGTCACGCGACGTCGGCGGAATCATCGACGCCGCGGTGATCGCGTTCGCCGCCGGCAGCGTGCTGTGGGTCTTTCTCCCGCACCGGCTCGACACCGATGGCGGCTTCGCCGCCCAGCTGGACCTGTTCGTGGTGGTCGTCGCCTTTGCCGGCGTGCTCGGGGCCCTGGTGAGGGTGGCGACCACGGGGGTCCAGTCGAACCCGGCGCTGCGGTGGCTGCTGGCGGCGGTCGGCATCGCGATCATCGAGAACATCCTCCGCGCCCTCGCTGGCGCAGACACGGTGTCGCAGACCGTCGCCGCCGAGCTGTCGATCGTCGCGCTCGCCGCGACCGGGCAGTTCGGGCTCGACCCGACCGCACCCGCCCTCATGCGCCGCCAGCCCACGGTCCGCTCGGAGCGCCTGTCCGTCGCCCGGCTGGCGTTCCTGTGCGCCGCCGTGGCGGCGTTCCCGATCGTCGTCGGCATCCGGGCCCTGCTCCGCCATGACACCGGAGGCGCCCTGCTCGCGGCGCAGGGAGTCGCGGTCGCCGCGCTGGTGATGCTGCGCATCGGCGTGCTGTCCTTCGCGTGGGCCCGCGCCGAGCGGGCGCTCGAGCATCAGGCCAGCCACGACCCGCTCACGCAACTGCTCAACCGCCGCGAGTTCATCGCCCGGCTGGCCGACGTGCTGGCGCGGGGTGAGCGGTGCGCCGTCGTCTTCTGCGACCTCGATAACTTCAAGGCGATCAATGACATCTTCGGGCATGACGCCGGCGACCGGTTGCTCATCGAGGTCGCGCAGCGGCTCACCGGATGCGTCCAGCCGCCGCACGTGGTCAGTCGGTTCGGAGGCGACGAGTTCGTGGCCCTGCTCATCGACGCCACCGACGAGGAGACCGAGGCGATCCGGTCATGCCTCACCAGCGTCCTCGCCCGGCCGTTCGAGCAGGCCGGCGGCGCGCCGGTCGGCATCAGCATCGGCGTCGCGCGCTCCGAGGACGCGACTGACCCGGACGAGCTGCTGCGGGCCGCCGACCGTTTCATGTACGCCGAGAAGACCCAGCGCAGATCGGCGCCCTGGCCACCTGGCGTTTTCCCGGGTCAGGTCTCCGATGCCGGGGCGTAACATCGGACACCATCACTACCAGGAGACATCAGGTGTCACCGGTGTGTCTCCTGTCTCGCTCGAGGCGGCGAGGACGGGGTCGCGCGGCCGCCGGGGCGGTGACGCCGACGGTTTGGTGAGGGCGGCCGCCGGCGGTCGCGGGACGGAGCCGAGCGTTTACGGGGTGTCGCGGGCCGGTGCTGGGTAGTTTCGGCCCGTGCGGCTTCGGCGGGGGGATCCGGGCCGGCCCGGTTACGGGCGGCGGCGTCGGGGGCGCGGGTTCTTGTTCGTCGACGAACGCGGCGTCGCCCTGGCCGACCCGGAGGAGGTGCGGCGGTGCCAGGAGTTGGCCATACCGCCGGCCTGGCGCGACGTATGGATATGTCCGGATCCTGCTGGTCACCTGCAGGCGACCGGTACCGACGCGGCGGGGCGCCGGCAGTACCTGTACCACGCGCAGTGGCGGGCGCGGCGGGAGCGGCACAAGTTCGCCCACGTACTCCAGATCGCGCCGCAGCTGACCCGGCTCCGCCGGCGCGTCGCCGCCGACCTGCGCGGCGAGGAGCTGTCCCGGGAGCATGTGCTCGCCCTCGCCGTCCGCTTGATCGACCGCGGTCTGTTCCGGGTCGGAAACGACCAGTACGCCAACGACGACGACCCGACGTTCGGCGTGGCCACGCTGCAGTCCGGCCACGTGCGCTGCACCGGGCCGGAGACCGTCCGGTTCTGCTACCGGGCCAAGGGCGGCATCGAGCGGGAACTGTCCATTCGGGACTCGGCCGTGGTGGCGGCGGTGCGGCGACTGAAACGCTGTCGCCGGGGGTCGGCGCGCCTGCTGGTGTACCGGGACGCACACCGGGGCTGGCGCGAGGTTCACTCCAGCGATATCAACGCCTATCTCCGTCACGCCGCGGGCGCCGACCTGACCGCCAAGGACCTGCGCACCTGGCACGCGACCGTGGCGGCGGCCGTGGCGTTGGCCCGGGTCGAGCCGCCAAGTTCGCCGACCGCGGCCCGGCGGTGCGTGGCGCGGGTCATGCGGCTGGTTGCCGAGGATCTCGGCAACACGCCGGCGGTGGCCCGCGCTTCGTACGTCGACCCTCGGGTGGTGGACCTGTTCCTGCGCGGCCGGACGATCGACCTGCCCCGGCGGTGTCGGGCGGACGGCCCGCGCGCCGAGCGGGCGGTGCTCGAGCTGCTGACCTGAGCGGGACGTGCCGCATGCTCGTGCCCAGGTGTGCTCGTGGCCGGGCGTGCGCGTAAGCCAGCGTGTGCGCGGTCAGGCGAGCCGGTCGATGGCCTGGCGGAAGTACTCGTCGACCTGCGCCCGGTCGTAGCCACGAACGCGGACCCGGAACGCGCGGTCGGTCAGCTCGCGGCGAACTGCGGCCCGCAGGGCCGGGTCGGTGGAGGCCCGGGCGGTGCGGAACCGCTCCATCGCCTCCTCCACCTCGCCGATGTCGTATCCGCGCAGGACGACGGTGAAGCCCTGATGGTCACTCACGGGGGTGAGTATCGCCGATCGCGAGCCCGGGCAACAGCGTCAGCTTGGTGGGCTGACCGGGGCGTGGGCCGCCGGAGGGGCGCTGTTGTCCTCATTGGAGGGTGACGCGGTGAGGTCGTACTTGAGCGCCACGAGCTGGACGCCCGGGATGGGGCTCCAGTCCCGCTCGGGAATCCGGACGAACCCCAGGCGGGCGTAGAGGCGCAGCGGACCCTGGATGAAGTCCCGCGCGGAGATCACCACCGCCTGCGCCCCGGCCGCACGAGCGCGGTCGAGGCAGGCGCGTACGAGCCGTTCGCCGATGCCCCGCCGCTGCGCCTTCGGGGCCACCGCGAGCATCCGGAACTCCGCCTCCCCGGACCGGGCGATCTCGGAGTAGGCCGACCCTGGCTGCGCCATGAACAACACCGCGCCGAGCACGTCGGGCCCCTCTGCGGCCACCAGGATCTCGCCGGCCGATGCGCGACCGGCCACGTCGGCGAGCGTCTCGCGGTAGCCGTTCTCATCGGCGAGGTGGCCGTCGGCCTCGTAGGCGTCGACGGTCAACTCGGCGATGGCGGCGTAGTCGGCCGGGGTGGCGGTGCGGATGACGATCGAGTCGGAGGTGCCAGAGTCGGGGATGGTGGTGGACACAGCTGTCCACTCTAGCCCGGGCCCAGGGCGATCCCTCGCGCACCACAGGGCCCGGCGGGGCTCGTGAGGCGCGCTCGGCCTCACGA
>JADGGF010000278.1 GCA_019690055.1 Micromonosporaceae bacterium | reverse complement strand
GTCACCAACCTCCGTGGGCAGTACACCTAGATCAACAACAGGGGTGAGCGGGTCAGCGGGTGAGCGAGTGAGCGAAGCGGGCGGATGGGCGGGCGGGATCACGCCGCCCAGGGCTCAACGGCCGTACGGATCGGGGCGGCCCGCCGGGCGGACTCCTCGATGGCCAGGCCGATCAGGTGGTCCTGACACGCCTGGGCCAGCGGATACGGCTCGGGTCCCTCGTCGCGCGCCCAGGCGCCGGCCGCCTCGGCGATCGCCGCCACCGCGATGTCGTCCTCCGACAGCCCCGAGCCGACATAGGGATTCCGATAGAGAACTTCCCCGTCGAAGCTGATGTGATGCAGGTCCCGGCCCTCCAGGTTGAGGTCACGACCGGTCTCGCGACGCTGCAGCGCCGACCGTACGGGCGTGGCCGGGTCGACCAGCCGCACCACCTCGTCGTCGACGATCTCCCCACGGCTGCCGCGGATGACGATGCGCCGGGCCCGCAACGGATTCCACCACTGGTTGTCAGTGAAGTCGTAGAGCGCCGATCGACCATCGCCGAAGTCAAGGGTGGCCAGGATCGTCCGCGTGGGCCGGGGTGTGTCGTCACCCGTCCAGACCCCGCCACGCAGCGGGTCGGCCAGTGGCGCAGTGAAGGCGCGGGCGTTGACCTCGACCGGCTCGAACCCGACGCCGAGCAGCCCGCGGAACAGCGACACCGCGTGATAGAGATGTGTCGACGAGATCTGCACCGAGGTGGCCTGGCCGATCGTCCCGGCCGCCAGCATCGCCCGGCGGGCCGCGTGCGCCGGCATCAGCAGGTACTGCTCGGCCACCTGCACGAGCCCGGACGCTCCGACGTCGGCCCACAGCGCCCGCAGCCCGTCGAGGTCGGGCGCCGGCGGCGTCTCGGCGAGCACCCGGACGCCCCGCGCCACCAACTCCCGCGTGACCACCGGCGTCGTCGGCCAGTTCGTCGAGACGATGACGTAGTCCGGCCGCTCCCAGCCGAGCAGCTCATCAATGCTCAAGAATGCCTGCACGCCTGTCTCGGCCGTGACCTGGGTCGCCCGCTCGGCGGTGCGGGTCACCACGCCGACCGCCCGCAGCCGGTCGGGCAGCACCCGGGCCAGCCGGAGGACGAACATGGTCCGCCAGCCGCTGCCCACGATGCCGAACGTCGTCGTCGAAGCCACTCCTCGCCCTCCTCGATCGTCAGGACCCTACCGGCGATTCGCGATCCGGACGAGAGCCCGGCCCAGCCGTACGCCGAAGCCGCCGAGAGACATCGATAGCATCCGCGGGGTCGACTCGTCGATCGTGCGGTCGACGAGCAGCCGGGCCGGGGAGTCCCGGCCACCCCACACCGCGAGGCGGCCGGCCAACCGCAGCAGCCACAGCAGGGCCCGAGCCAGCGGATGGTCGATGTCGGCGATCGGCGTGTTGACCGTGTAGGCGCCGCGCTGGTCGGGGACGTTGTCGGGCAACGGCCGGCCATAGAGCCGGGCGAAGTCGTCGCGGGCGAAGGTCGTCGCGGGCGTGATGTCGTGATAGGAGCGTGGCCCGGGTTGCAGCCCGCTGACCTCGGGCTCGCTGATCGTGATGCGCAGCCGGGCCCGGATGTCCCGCGACGAGGCGCCGAACCGGATCTCGAACTCCCCCGGCTCGATCGTCCAGGCCTGACGCGTCACGTCCCAGAAGGCGAAGGACCGCTCGCCGAGGCCGAACACGACGAACGTCGACTCCCCCGGCTGCAGGTGTACCTTGGCGAAGCCCACGAGCTCCTGCTCGGGGCGGAACACGGTCGACTCGACGTCGTGGACGTAAACCTGGATCACCTCGCTGCCGGGGCGCTCGCCGGTGTTGGTGATGGTGATCCCCACCTCGGGCATGGCGGTGTCGCCGTCCCGGATCACCTCGGGCTCCGACCAGGCAAAGGTGGTGTAGCTCAGGCCGTGGCCGAACGGGTACGCCACCTCGACCCCGGCCGTGTCATACCAGCGGTACCCGACGTAGATGCTCTCCCGATACTCGATCTGCCGTGGGCCGACCGGCATGGCGTGCACCGGGTTGTCGGCCAGCCGCAGCGGGAACGTCTCGACCAGCCGCCCGCCCGGCTCCGACCGTCCACACAGGACGTCAGCGAGCGCGCTGCCGCCGGCCTGGCCACCCAGGTACGCGTAGACGATCGCGCTCACCCGGTCCCGCCACGGCATCGCCACGGGTGCCCCGGCCTGGACCACCACGACCACCCGGGGGTGCCGGGCCGCGACGGCCTCGATCAGGGCGTCGTGCGCGGCCGGGAGATCGAGCCCGACCCGGTCCAGCCCTTCGACCTCGTCCTGCTCGGGCAGGCCGACGAAGACCAGCGCCACGTCGGTCCCGTGACTCTGGCGCTCGCCTTCGCTCGCACGGGCCTCGGGCCTTTGGTGCATGGCCTTCCCTTGTCGCTCGCTCGTTCCTCGCTCGCTCCTCGGTCCAGAACCACGCGGCCCGAGGCCGTCGGCGACCGCGCAGGCCTGCTCCACGAGCCGTACGTCCACATCGGAGGATCGGCCGTGCCGGTGGTAGCCGTCGGCGTACCGCACGCGCTCCGGGCCCAGCGCGGCGACCAGGCTGTCGTAGGCGTTGTCGACCCGGTGCGGGGTCAGGCCCGAGCTGCCCGCGCCCTGGTAGCGGGGAACCTTGGCGAACGCGCCGAGCACGGCCACCGTGGCGTCCTCGGGCAACGGCAGCACACCGCCCTCGTTGCGCAGCAGCACCGTGCCGGCGGCCGCGACCCGCCGCGCCAGCGCGTGATGCTCCTCAATGTCGTAGGTGTGCCCGGGGGTACGGGCCCGCGCCGTCTGCTCGACGAGCCGCAGGACAGCCCTCGCGGCCCGGTCGAGCGCGGCCGCCGACAGCCGGCCGTCCCGCCGCGCCGCCATCACCTCGGCGTCGTCGACGCTCCCCGGACCCGGCATCGACAGATCCAAGCCGGCCTCGATGCCGGCGGCCCGGCCGTTCGTGGCCCCCCAGTCCGAGATCACCGCTCCCCGAAAGCCCCACTCCTGCCGCAGCACGGTCGTGAGCAGGAACGGGTGGTCGGTGCAGAATCGGCCGTTGACCCGGTTGTAGGCCGCCATCACGGCCGCCGGCCACGTCGCCCGGACCGGGTACTCGAAGCTCGCCAGGTAGATCTCGCGCAGGGCGCGCTCGTCGACCAGACAGTCCACACTGTACCGTCGGGCCTCGAGGTTGTTGACGGCGAAGTGTTTGAGGCAGGCGCCGACGCCGGTGCGCTGAACCCCGCGGATCCAGGCGGCGGCCAGGCGCGCGGACAGGCACGGGTCCTCGGAGAAGTACTCGAAGTTGCGCCCGCACAGCGGAGTGCGCTTGATGTTCGCGCCGGGGCCGAGGAGCACACTGACGCCCTTGGCCCGGGCCTCCCGGCCCAGCGCCTCGCCGACCTCGTCGACGAGCACGGGGTCCCACGTCGCCGCGAGGGCGGAGGCGGTCGGGAAGCAGGTCGCCGGCCGGCTCGTGGTCTGGTAGCGCCTCGTGCGACGCTGGCGGCGCACCCCGTGGGGACCGTCCACCAGCAGGATCTCCGGCACCCCCAGCCGCGGCACCCCGCGGGTGCGCGAGTAGTCGGCGCCCGCGGTCAGCGCCACCTTCTCCGCCTCGGTCAGCGCACCGACGTCCGGAACCTCCACGCCTCGCATGATCACGGCGAGGCAGGCGCCCCCACAACCACGTGTGGTCGCCTCACCGCGATCTTGGTGGGACAGGCCGCCGTACGGTGGCGCCCGACCTACTTGCCGAGGACGCCGGCGAGCAGTTGCTTGGCCATGACGATGCGCTGGACCTGGTTGGTACCCTCGTAGATCTGGGTGATCTTGGCGTCACGCATCATGCGCTCGACCGGGAAGTCCTTGGTGTAGCCGTAGCCGCCGAGCAGCTGCACGGCGTCGGTGGTGATCTCCATCGCCACGTCGGAGGCGAAGCACTTGGCGGCGGCCCCGAAGTAGGTGAGGTCGGCGTCGCCGCGCTCCGAGCGCGCCGCGGCCACGTAGGTGAGCTGCCGGGCCGCCTCCAGCTTCATGCCCATGTCGGCCAGCATGAACTGGATGCCCTGGAACTCGGCGATGGCCTTGCCGAACTGCGACCGCTCCTTGACGTACTGCAGCGCCACGTCGAGCGCGCCCTGGGCGATGCCGACCGCCTGGGCCGCGATCGTCACCCGGGTGTGGTCGAGCGTCCGCATCGCGGTGACGAAGCCCGTGCCTTCGGCGCCGATCATCCGCTCCGGGCCGACCCGGACGTTGTCCAGGTAGACCTCCCGGGTCGGGGAGCCCTTGATGCCGAGCTTGCGCTCGGGGGCACCGAAGCTCACCCCGGGGTCGGAGCGCTCGATGACGAAGGCCGAGATGCCCTTGGCCCGCTGGTCGGGCGAGGTGCTGGCGAAGACCGTGTAGTACTCCGAGACGCCGGCGTTGGTGATCCACCGTTTGACGCCGTTGAGCACCCATCCGTCGCCGTCACGTTCGGCGCGGGTGCGCAGGGAGGCGGCGTCGCTGCCCGCCTCGGGCTCGGAGAGGCAATAGGAGAACATCGCCTCGCCGCGGGCGACCGGCGGGAGGTAGCGCTGCTTCAGCTCCTCGGAGCCGGCGAGCAGGAGCGGCAGAGTGCCGAGCTTGTTGACCGCCGGGATCAGCGAGGTCGACGCGCAGGCCCGGGCGACCTCCTCGATCACGATGACCGTCGCCAGCGCGTCGGCGCCCGGCCCGCCGTAGGCCTGGGGAATGTGGGGGGCGTGGAAGTCCGACGCCCGTAGCGCCTCGTATGACGCCTGGGGGAACTCGCCGGACTCATCGACTGCGGCCGCGTTCGGGGCGATCTTGCTTGCGCACAGTTCGCGCACCGCCTCTCGCAGCGCCTGGTGTTCGGCCGGCAACTGAAAGTGCTCGAACGAGCTCGCAAGCGAGCCACCGTGGTCCTCCGCCATGCCGAGGATTGTTCCAAACGATCGTTCGTGTTACCAGTCAGTAGCGGCCCCCGGACGCTCGGAGCGGCCGAGACCCCGATCACGGTCACGTACTATCCTCGGCTTCGCGCCGTCGGAACCCACGCGAGCGGAGACAGTGTGAGCGTCCTGCAGCCCTCGTCGGGCACACCCCAGCACATGGCGCGGCCCCGACTGACGTTCATCGGCACCGGTTACCTCGGCGCCACGTACGCGATCTGCTTCGCCGAGCTCGGCTACGAAGTGCTCGGCGTCGATGTCGACGCTCGCAAGATTGAGATGCTCAGTCGTGGCGAAGTGCCGATCCACGAGCCCGGCTTGGACGACATCCTGCGCCGCAACCTCGCTGCCGGCCGCCTCCGCTTCACCACGGACTACACCGAGGCGGCCGCATTCGGCGATGTGCATTTCATCTGCGTGGGTACCCCCCAGCGGGCCGACGGCCTGGGCGCCGATCTGTCCTACGTGGAGGCAGCGGTCACGGCGCTGGTGCCGCATCTGACCCGCCGGACCCTCATTGTCGGCAAGTCGACAGTTCCCGTCGGGACGGCCGCCTGGGTCGAGCAGCTCGCGAACAAGTACGCCCCGCCCGGCGTCGAGGTCGAGGTGGCCTGGAGCCCCGAGTTCCTCCAGGAGGGGTACGCGGTCGAGGACGTGCTGCGCCCCAACCGCCTCGTTCTCGGCGTGCGCAGCGCCTGGGCGCACGAGATGCTGCTCGCCGCGCACAAGGGGGTGTTCGACCTCGCCGCGACCGAGGACCGGGAGGTCCCGGTCGTGGTCACCGACTTCGCCACGGCCGAGCTGGTCAAGCACGCCGCCAACTCGTTCCTCGCCACGAAGATCTCGTTCATCAACGCAATGGCCGAAATCTGCGAGGTGACCGGCGCGGACGTGACCCAGCTCGCGCGGGCCATCGGCTATGACGACCGGATCGGCAAGAAGTTCCTGCGCGCCGGGGTCGGCTTCGGCGGCGCCTGCCTGCCCAAGGACATCCGGGCCTTCCAGGCCCGGGCCCAGGAGCTGGGCGCGGGCGAGGCGCTGCGGTTCCTGCACGAGGTCGACCTGATCAACCAGCGGCGCCGGACCCGGGTGGTCCAGCTCGCGGCCGACCTGTTGGACCGGCCGTACGGCCCCGCCGGCCCCGATTTGACCGGGTTCCGGATCGCGGTGCTCGGCGCCACCTTCAAGCCCGGCACCGATGACGTCCGGGACTCCCCGGCGCTCGC
>JADGGF010000277.1 GCA_019690055.1 Micromonosporaceae bacterium | reverse complement strand
GCCTAGGGTGGCGGCTATGGTGTCACACCCGCCCGCGACCCCCGACCCTTCCCCACCGCACCCGCCGCTGGGCGCCCTGCGGATCGCCGATGAGGTGGCCGACGCCCTGCGCCGCGGCGAAGCCGTGGTGGCCCTGGAGAGCACGCTGATCGCCCACGGGCTGCCCAGCCCGCGCAACGTCGAGGTGGCGGCCCAGATCGAGCAGACCGTACGGTCACACGGCGCCGTCCCCGCCACCATCGGCATGATCGCCGGGACCGTCGTGGTCGGCCTGGCCGCCGATGAGGTGGCGCTGCTGGCCACCACGCCGGGGGTGGCCAAGCTGTCCGTCCGCGACCTGGCGGTCGCCGCCGCGACCGGCGCGCACGGCGCCACTACGGTGGCGAGCACGGCCGCGCTGGCGGCCCGCGCGGGCATCGCGGTCTTCGCCACCGGCGGCCTCGGCGGTGTCCACAGGGGAGCATCGGAGTCGTACGACGAGTCGGCCGACCTCACGACGCTGTCCCGCACGCCGATCGTGGTCGTCTGCGCGGGGGTGAAGTCCATCCTGGACGTTCCCGCCACCCTGGAGCGGCTCGAGACGCTCGGGGTGACCGTGCTCGGCTACCGGTCGAAGCGGTTCGCCGGCTTCTACCTGTCCGACAGCGGCGCAGAGCTGGACTGGTCGGTGGAGTCGCCCGAGCAGGTGGCACAGGTCATGCGGCGCCGCGACGAACTGGGCCTGGCGCCCTCGGCCATCGTGGTCTCCAACCCGCTACCGGCCGATGTGCAGCTCGACCCGGCGGTGCACGACTCGGTGCTCGCCGGCGGTCTGTCCGAAGTGGAGCGTCGGGGCATCACGGGCAAGGCGGTGACGCCGTACCTGCTGGCCCACTTCCACGAGGCCACCGGCGGCGCGAGCCTCGAGGTGAACGTCGAGGTGATCCTGCGCAACGCGGCCCTGGCGGCTCAGATCGCGGTTGCACACGCCCAGGGTTGAGCGCTCGATGAGCGGACGAATCCTGGTCGTCGGGGACATCATCACCGACATCATCGCCGTTCACTCTGGACTCATCGTCCCCGACTCCGACACCGACGCACAGATCACCACCAGCGGCGGTGGGTCGGCCGCGAACACCGCCGCCTGGCTCGCCCACCTCGGCGTGGCGGTGGACCTGCTCGGCGCGGTGGGGGTCGACCTCGCCGGCGAGGAGCGCGTCGCCGAGCTGACCGAGGCCGGCGTGGGGTGCGGGTGCGTGGTCTGGAGCCGCACCTCTCCCACCGGCACGATCATCGTGCTCACCGACGGGCGGCAGCGGACCTTCCTGACCGACCGGGGCGCCAACCGCGAGCTCCGACCCTCCGATGTGGACGATGCGCTGGCGACGCTGCCCGACGTCGCGCACGTGCAC
Organism: Micromonosporaceae bacterium; assembly: GCA_019690055.1. Lineage (GTDB taxonomy): Bacteria > Actinomycetota > Actinomycetes > Mycobacteriales > Micromonosporaceae > DATBGZ01. The sequence continues at coordinate 4,904 of JADGGF010000277.1, read as the reverse complement.
CTGTCCGGCTACGTCCTGCTGGACGACGCCAGCCGTCCCGCCGGCCTGCGGGCCCTGGCCGCGGCGGCCGAGCGTGGCCTGGCGACCAGTGTCGACGCCGCCTCGGCCGAACCGCTGCGCCGGACCGGGGCCGACCGCTTCCTCGGCTGGGCTCGCGGTGCGGACGTGCTGTTGGCCAATGTGGCCGAGGCCCGCATCCTGGCCGGGCTCCCGGCGCCCGACGACACTGCGGGAGACCCGCCGTCGGACGCTCGCCCCGCCCCGCCTGGCCGGGGGCAGCCGGCCGATGACTCGCCGGAGGCGGTCGCCATCGCCCTCGCCCGCGCGCTGGCCGAGCACCCGGCTGCCGCGGGCGTCCAGGGCGGTCACGACGACGGTGACGTCGGGCGCGACCGCCGGGCACCGGAGGTGGTAGTCAAGCTCGGCCCGGACGGCGCGGTGTGGGCCCGGGGGGACGAGGTCCGGCCGGTACCGGCGGTGGCGGCGACAGTGATCGACACCACCGGTGCCGGGGACGCCTTCGCCGCCGGGTGGCTGGCCGCCCGCCTCGCCGGCGCGGACGTCGACGCCGCGCTGGCGGAGGCCGTACGGCTCGGCGCCGTCGCGGTCGGCCTGGTCGGCGGCCGTCCCCCCGTGTCAGGAAGGACGCCCTCCTGACGCCTCACGCCCAGGAAGGACGCCCTCCTGACATGGGGCGCGGTGGTCCGGCCCCCCTGGTCCAGCCCCGCGGACGTGCGGTGTCGCGTAGGACGGAACACAGCGACGCGGGTTGTGTGGGCGGTGGCCGCGCGGGGTGGCAGGATCGGGGGCGTGGCACGGATGGGGCGCGTTACTCGCAGATTCCGCTCCGGCCAGCTGCGCGGAACTGACCCGGTTCTGATCACGGACGCGCCCGAGGACCCGGAGAAGGAGCTGCGTCGGCGAGAGGTTCGCTACGTGGCGATGATGCTCACCCGGGCCGCCTGCCTGGTCGGGGCGGCGGTGATCGTGGCTCAGCAGCCGTGGCTGTGGCAGGTGTGGGCGCTGCTGTGCGTGGTCGGAGCGGTGCTCCTCCCATGGCTCGCGGTGCTCATCGCCAACGACCGGCCGCCGAAGAAGCGGCGGGCGGCCTCTCCCCCCGGCGCCGTGGCGGCCCAGCCGGCCCTCGAACGGCGCGAGTACAAGATCATCGACGCCGACGAGTAGCCCTCGCCGTTCGGGCCGGCGCACTCAGGACGACCGAGCGGCGGCCTTCATGGCTTGCTTGTACTCACGGACCTTCGCCAGCGACTCAGCGTCGGTGATGTCCGCGACCGACCGCAGCGCCCCTTCCTCGCCGTAGACCCCGGCCGCCTCGCGCCAGCCCTTGGGCCGCACGCCGAACTGCTTGCCGAGCAACGCGACGAAGATCTGCGCCTTCTGCTTGCCGAACCCGGGCAGCTCGCTGACCCTCCGCAGCAGCTCGGCCCCGGAGTCGACCCCGGTCCACAGCGCCGCCGCGTCGCCGCCGTAACGGTCGACGAGCACCTGGCAGGCCTCCTGCACCCGCTTGGCGTTGGCCCGCGGGAACCGGTGCAGGGCCGGCGGCCGCGCGAAGATCTCCTCGAACTCGGCGGGGTCGTAGGCCGCGATCTCGTGGGCGTCGAGGTCGCGGCCGAGGCGCTGCCGCAGGACGTACGGCGACGAAAAGGCCTTCTCCATGGGAATCTGCTGATCCAGGATCATGCCGATCAGCAGCGCCAACGGGTTGTCGTACAGAAGCTGGGTAGCCTCCGGCTCGATTGGCAGCGCGAGTGGCACGCGACGTCTCCCATCACGTAGCTGGGGCCCGTCCTGCCCCGGCATGACGAGCACCAGGGTCCCACCTGACCATCGTCACCCTAACCCGGCGAATTTCCGGCCTCGGGCCACGTGGTCCCGCACCGAGGAGCGGCGAGTGATTCGGGACGGCACCGATCGGCCCGCCCGCCGGCGCCCAGCGCGCCACGCAGCGCGTCGAGGGCGTTCAGTGGCGCGGGTGCCTACAGTGTTCTGCGGGAGGTCGACATGACGAGCGCAGTGGTCTGTGCCCACGACTGGGCCCGCCAGACGGGCACCAAGGGACCCACCAACGTGACCCTCACCTGTCGCAACTGCGGCGCGGCCTCGGTGTCCCGCGGCAAGGTCAAAGGCCGTACGGTCACGACCTCGCTCGATCTGTACCCGCAGCGCGGCGCCACGATGCTCGACCCGTACCTCTACGAGTTCTTCATCCGGCAGTGGGAGGCCGAGATCAACGGCCTGACCCAGGCCGGCTACACGGTGACGCGACGCTCCCCCGTGGTGCACACGCGGGCCCGCGACGAGAGCCGGGGCAGCCGCGGGGACCGGCGGGAGTCACGGTTCGTGACCGGGCGCGACCTGGTCATCGGCACCGCGATCGTCCTGCTGGGCGGGTCCACCATGCTCGTCGCCGGCCTGCAGCTCGACATCGGTTGGCTCGCGACCGCCGGCGGTGTCTCGCTCGGCATCCTCGTCCTGCTCATCATGCTGGTCATCGCCCTGTCCTCGTGACGGGGCCCCTCCTCGTCCCAGCGCTCACGTGCCGCGCCGGACGGTACGCCGGCCGGCGATGGACGCCCGGTCCGTGCCCTCGATCCGTGACCGTGCTCAGGCCGACGTCGGGACAGTTCCATTGGGCAGCAGGGCCCGGGCCATCGCGGTGAGGGTCTGCGGGCCGCCATCCGTATACATCGACGGCGGGCCGGCCGCGAGCAACGCCACCGCGTACCGGTCATTGTCGATGTATCCAGTTGAATGCATACGGGTGAACCCTTCCAGGCAACACATCCAGCCCTGCTTGACCCGCCAACTCGCGGCGGCCGACGGGAGCCCGAAGTGCTGGTAGAACCCGTCAGCGCCCACCGACTCGGTCTGGGCCATCGCGTCCATGAGCCACGGCGCCACGACCGGGTCGGCGGCCACGGCGGCATAGAAGTCCACCATGGACCGGGCGGTGATCCGGGTCAGGCCCCACCAGCCCGGCCGGTTGGTGGGAGCGAGGCCGGAGATGCCGTAGTGGTCGGCGATCCACGGTACGAGGTTCTCCGCTCCGGCGAGGTTGTAGAGCTCGTCGGCGGCCACGTCGTCGGAGAGTGTGATCATCCGCCACATGAGGTCACGCACCCGGGGTGTGTCGGCGTGACCGTCGACGAGCAGGCGGGCGGCGATGAACACCTTCATCACCGAGGCCGAGGCGTACGTTTCGTCGATGTCGCCGGCGCCGTACAGGACTCCCGTCTGCAGGTCCAGCAGCGCGACCGCGGTGTGGGCGTGACCGGCCTCCCCGGCGGCCTGGGCAGCGGCCACCGCTGTGGCGGTGACCTCGTCCCACCGCGCTTCCGCACCCCCCGTGGTCTCGGCGTCGGGGCCCGCCGTGGTCTCCGTGTTGGCGGCCACCATAGTCTTGGCGTCGGCATCAGCGTTGACCATGGTCCTGGCGTCGGCGTTGACCAGCGACGCATCCTCAGACGATGTCTTTTCGGAGCAACCCGTCGCTGTGATGAGTGTACACACAACAATGAATAGGACGTGACGGAGTCGCATGTCGTTACACTCCGTTCTCCGGAACGCCGCTCACCGGGCCGGCGGCGGACACTGTAACGACGAGCTGGCATGCCGAAGAGGTTGTCGGTGAGAACCAGGCAACATCGGGCAACAAGATCGGCCGGCCATCCCGTCTATAAAGTCACGCCTCCATGCCGCCTCGGGTTACATCGGCGTGGGTTGCGCCTGCGGGTCGGGACCGGACGGCGGTAGCCGGCACCGACGGCCGGAACGCAGCGGCCCGCAGGGTAGGCCGATGCGACGGGTGCCGAACTCGCGACGGTACGACTACGGACGGAGGCGGGACTCGCAACGACGGCGCAGCGCCGCCACCTCGGTGTCGAGGATCGTGACCGAGTCCAGACGCACGGCGGCCTCCGTCAGGTTGACCCAGAACGATTCACGGTCCGGCCACCGCTGCGCCCCGACCTCCTCCAGGCAGAACAGCGCCTCCCGCAGCTTGCCGGTCCGCAGCAACCGGTACATCTGGTTGGCGAAGCCACTGGGCAGGTACTCGACCGCCCCCATGGCGGCCCGCAGCGCGAAGGCGATCGCGGCCTCGTCGGGGGTCAGCTCGACCTCGCGGTCGAAATAGCCGTACAGCTCGAGCAGGCCACCCGCGGTCTCCGCCGATCCGTTGCCGAGGTTCGTCCAGATGTCGTCGAAGCTGACCATCCGCTCCTCGGCGACATCCCAGGGAGTGCCGTTGGCGACACAGACGGCGATGGCGGCGAGCCGCCGCTCGGTGCCGAGCTCGACGAGATCGCAGAACGCCTGCTCGGGGCGGCGTCCCTGGGCCAGCCGCCCGACCGCGAACGCGACGAGCGGACCCACCGCCGGACCGGCCGCCTGACCACCGGCGTCCGGCCCTGGTCCCTCGATGAGCGGCCCAACCCGCGCGGCCGCTCCCGACGCCGCTGTGCTCGACGCGTCGTCGGGAGCGCTGCCGGGGCCCGCACCTACTGGCGTGTCGGAGGTCGACCGGGAGAACCAGGGACTCGTATCCATCGCGGGCTATTCTCCACCGTGCCCGCGGAAACGTGAAGGACCCTTGCGTTACCGGTGCGCCCACCGCCGGGTCGGCCCTCCCTCGGCCGGGACGGCGACGCGACGGGTCGCGGCGCGACGGCGCGGTACCCCTGGTCGAGCAGGCGGCGCGAGGCCGGCCGGACCGTACGGGTGGGGGCCGCGGCCGTACCGGTGCGGCCCGGTGCCGGGGCTGCGGCGCAGTGGCCGGGCTGCGGCGCGGTGGCGGGGCAGGGCCGCCGCCGGCCGGGGCTCGGCCGGAAGGCGGACGGACGCGTCGAGTGGAGTGGGCCGCCGGGCCGGGTTCGTGGGCG
>JADGGF010000276.1 GCA_019690055.1 Micromonosporaceae bacterium | reverse complement strand
GCGGTAGGAGAAGGCGGGCCCGCCCCACTGGTAGGCCAGCACCCAGATGTTCTTCGGCGCGAAGTAGAACAGCGTGGGCGCGACCGCGGCGAACGGCATGGCGTTCTGACTGGCCGACCCCATCTGGGACCAGTCGCTGAACAGACCGAAGTTCATCGAGCCCCACGTCGTTCCGGTGTCGTGCGTGGTCGCGTAGACCAGGTGCTGACCGTTGTAGCGAGCGTGGGTGAAGTCCTTCAGCGACACCCAGCCCGAGCGGGGGGTGGCCAGCGGACCCGTCGACGTCCACCGGAACGTCGACGGAAGCGAGCACGACCCGCCCGGGGGCGGCGTGGTCGGGGTCGAGCCGCCCGAAGCAGAGTGCGAGAACTGCTGGTTGGGCTGCCCGTGGCAGTCGTACAGCTGAACCTGCGCTCCGTTGGCCGTGCTCCAGACATCAAGGCACCGGCCCGACTGCACACCGGAGATGGTGCCGTTGCTGTTCAGGTTCCACTGCTGGTTGGTCTGCCCGTTGCAGCTGTAGATCTGAATCGGGGCGCCGTTGCCAGAGCCCCCAGCGTCCAGGCACTTGTTGCCGAAGATCCGGAACTCCTTGCTCGACGTGTATGTCCACGACTGGTTCGACTGGCCGTTGCAGTCATACAACTGCACCCGGGTGCCGTCGTTGGTCGAGGAGTTCGGCACGTCGATGCATCGACCCGACTGCGCGCCGACGATCGGGCCCGTGCTCGAGGGCGGCGGCGTGGTCGTGGTGCTGGTTGACGTGGGGGTTGAGCCGCCGGTGAACGTGAACCGCTGGTTGGACTGTCCGTGGCAGTCGTAGATCTGGACCTGCGCTCCGTTGGCCGTGCTCCACACGTCCAGGCACCGACCGGACTGCACCCCGGAGATGGTGCCGTTGCTGTTCAGGTTCCACTGCTGGTTCGTCTGCCCGTTACAGGTGTAGATCTGGACCGCCGCGCCATTACCCGAACCCGCCGCGTCCAAGCACTTGTTGCCGAAGATCCGGAACTCCTTGCTCGACGTGTACGTCCACGACTGGTTCGACTGGCCGTTGCAGTCATACAACTGCACCCGGGTACCGTCGGTGGTCGTGCCGTTAGGCACATCGATGCACCGACCCGACTGCGCACCGACGATAGTGCCAGCCCCACCGGACGGCGGCGGAGTCGTGGTCGTGGTGTTGGTCGGTCCGCTCGGGCCGGCGGCGTTGAGGGCCTGCAGCACCGCGTCGTAGGCCTGCTTCTTGTTGCCGTTGTTGTCGAACAGCAGCGGCGTGCCACTGGCCCGCCACGAGTCACTGTCCCGGATGCCCCACACCGTGATACCGGCGCAGCGAGCCACGGCCAGGCAGTCGTTGACCACATTGCGGTACGTGTTGGCCTGCGCGGTTCCGGATCCCTCGATGTCCAGCTCAGTGATCTGCACCTCGACGCCGAGAGCGGCGAAGTTCTGCAGCGTCGTGCGGTAGCTGCTCGGGTAGGGCGACTGGGCGTTGAAATGCGACTGGAACCCGACGCAGTCGATCGGCACGCCCCGGTTACGGAAGTCGGCCACCATGTTGTACACGGCCCGCGTCTTGGCTTGGTTCCAGTCGTCAATGTTGTAGTCGTTGTAGCACAGCTTGGCGTTCGGGTCGGCGTTCCGGGCGGTGCGGAACGCGTCCTCGATCCAGTCGTTGCCGGTGCGCTGCAGGTTCGAGTTCCGTCGAGCCCCGCTGGAACCGTCCTCGAACGCCTCGTTGACCACATCCCAGGCATAGATCTTGCCCCGGTAGTGGGTCATCACCTGCGTGATGTGGTTGCGCATGGCGTTGCGCAGGGCCTGGCCCTCCATGTTCCGCATCCAGTTCGGCTGCTGCGAGTGCCAGGCCAGGGTGTGGCCGCGGACCTTCCAGCCCCGGCTCAGGCCGTAGTTGACGATCTGGTCGCCCGGGCCGAAGTTGAACTGGTTCTGATTCGGCTCCGTGGCGTCGATCTTCATCTCGTTCTCGGCGGTGAGGCTGCTGAATTCACGATTGAGAATCGTGTTGTACGTGTTGTCGCCGAGCTTGTTCGCGGCCACCGCCGTGCCGAAGTAACGTCCGGACAGGGCGGCCGCCGCACCGAGCGTGCTCTCGGCCGCATTGGCGAGACTGACGACCACGACCGCGGGGACGGTCACCGCGAGCGCGGCCGCGCCCGAAAGCACGAGCTTCCGGAGACGGCGTCTGGGGGGACTGATCGGAGAAGTCATTCGGCCCTCCAACCGAGACAGGGACGGAAGTTGATGAGTGGGACGGGACCCGGGCGTGGACGGAACGGCGACGACCCGGACCGCACCGAGCACCGACGCCGCACCGGCTCGTGGCCAGGCTCGGCGCCCGCATCACCAACCAACGATGTTAGCGGTAACACGGCTCGGCTGTCGTCTATGCTTCCAGAAAGTTGCGACGATCTCAAGCGAAAGTTCGAAGTTGATCGGCGCGTCCGGCCCAGCGGCCCACTCCTGTGCGGGCCGCACAACCACAGGGGCCGCAGTTTCGGGCCGGGCATCCAAGCCACCCCAGCCAGCTCAAGCGCGCCCGGCCGCGCCCCGAAGCCGGTACCGACGCACCAGGTGAACCTGAATGGGCCGCGAGTCCGGCCCCGGTCAGGCACCCGCCGGGCCGTTCGGCCGAGGCGCGACTCGCCGGATCGGGCCGAAAGTTTCGATCACGCTGGGTAAACCGGTTAGACTCCTGCCGTGGCGAAGAGCGGCTCCGAGACACCGCGCTCCCAGCCGACGATCGCCGAGATCGCCCGGCTGGCCGGTGTGTCGGCGCCGACCGTCTCCAAGGTGGTCAATGGCCGGCCCGACATTGCCGCCGAGACCCGGGCGCACGTACTGAAGGTGCTCCACGAGCACGGGTACCGGCAGAAGCGGAAGATCACCAAGCGGTCAGCCCTGATCGAGCTGGTGTTCCACGAGCTCGTCGGGGTCTACCCCATCGAAATCATCAACGGCGTCGAGCGGGTCGCCGAGGAGCACCACCTGGCGGTGGTGGTCTCGGAGTCGCAGGGGAAACAGACGCCCCGCCGGGAGTGGATCGAGGGGGTGCTCAGTCGCCGTCCGATGGGCGTCATTCCGGTCTTCTCCGACCTGTCCGTCGAGCAACGGACCCTGCTCGCCGACAGCGACATCCCGTTCGTCGTCGTCGATCCGACCGGCGTGCCCGGGGATGACGTCCTGTCCGTCGGCTCCACCGACTGGCTCGGTGGGCTTTCCGCCACCCGGTATCTCCTCGAGCTCGGGCATCGCCGCATCGGCATGATCACCGGTCCGAGCTGGGCGCTGTGCAGTCGGGCCCGCCTCGATGGGTATCGCGCGGCGCTGGACGCCGCGGGCGTTGCGATCGATCGGGCCCTCATCCGAGACGGGAGGTTCGAGATCGAGGGTGGACTGAGCCAGGCCGCGGCCCTCCTTCGGCTCCCCGATCCACCGACGGCGATCTTCGCCCTCAACGATGGGATGGCCATCGGCGTCTACCACGCCGCCAGCCAGGCGGGCCTGCGCATCCCCGAGGATCTCAGCGTGGTCGGATACGACGATTACCTGATCGACCAGTGGCTGGTACCGCCGCTGACCACGGTCCGCCAACCGCTTCGCGACATGGGGGCAACCGCCGCCCGCATGATCCTGGACCTGGCCGACGGGGTCGAGCCTCGCTCAAAGCGGCAGGAGCTCGCCACGGAACTCGTCGTCCGCGGCAGTACCGCTCCACCGAGCCGTTAAGCCCGACCCACCTACGCCGTCGGCACGAGCGGGCACGTCACTCGGTGCTGCGAGATCCCACGGTGGTCGGCCAACGGGCACAGGAACTGGGTGTACCGAGTGTCGTTGTCGACGAATATCTTGAGCCAGGGAATGAGCAGCCGCATCTCGACCGTATTCGGCTTTGTCGCGAAGAGATGATCGGCATCGGCGAGCATCAGGTAAGCGCTGGGCGTCCGGGCGGGCAGTGAAGCGTACAAATCGTCCAAGTAGGACGGAGTGACAGTCGTATCGTTCTGACCGCCAATGATCAACGTCGGTACCCGGACGGTGGCGAGATCTCCCGACGGGAAGTACGGCGCCAACCCGACGGCCGCCTTGAGCGACGGACGCCGGGCGGCCGCGGCGAACGCACCACCGCCCCCCATGGAGTGGCCAATCACCGCCAACCGGCTCGCATCGATCCGCGTACGGACCGCGCTGTGGTGCGTGAGGTAGTCCAACGCAGCGAGCAACTGCGCTCCCCGGGCACGGTCCCAGTCCTTGCGGCTGTTGGTCTCGATGCCGATCACGACAAACCCGAAGGACGCCAACCGCGGTCCCATCCAGGCCTCTTCGTCGGCGAACAAAGCGGTGTATCCCGGCACGATCGCGACCGCCCCGAACAGCCGGCCGGTGTCGGTCGGGTAGTAGATGTACCCACCGTTGAAGCCGTGGCCCGGCGGCACGGACAGCTGCTCCGGGGCAAACGGACCGAAGTCGGCCGCGACGCTGGTGAGCGTCGGGTCGGGTCCCCGCTCGTACGGGTTGGCGCGGGTCGATACCGGGGTGGATGGACCGGCCGGTGGGTCGGCTGCAGGCTGGTCAACGCCGGTGCCCCCGTCCGTGTGCGGCATGACGGCCTCCCTCGGTCGTGAACCGCCCCGGTGTGTCGCCACCCTGATCGCGGACGGTTGGCGCGCGGGTGGGCGGTCGGCTATCAGGAGGCTCCCAGAAAGTTTCGGAAAACTCAACCGAACATTCGGACCGGCCCGGCCCGCGCTCGATGGCCTCATCAGCGGCGTGTCGTTCGGCCGCAGCGGGCGCCGGTCAGCCCTTGACTGCCCCGCCGAGCCCGGGGCCGGAGAGGAACAGCCGCTGGAAGATGAGGAAGAAGACGACCGGAATGAGGGTGGAGATGGCCAGCGACGCGAGGAACACGCCCAGGTCAGTCTGCGCCTGGATGGCGGGCAGCCGCACCGACAGCGGCTGACCGGACGGGTTCTTGAGCACGAGCATCGGCCAGAGGAAATCCTTCCAACTCGCGATCGACGCGAACACCGACACCACACCGATGATCGGCTTGGACATGGGCAGGACAATCGACCAGAAGAGCCGGAACGGACCCGCGCCGTCTATCTGGGCCGCCTCGAAGACCTCCCGCGGGAGGTTGTCGAAGAACCGCTTCATGAGCACCACGTTGAACGCGCTCGCCCCGGACGGCAGCCAGACCGCGAAAAAGTTGTTGATGAGCGAGGTGCCCAGGAGGGGTGGGTTGAGGATCGTCAGGTACAGCGGGACGAGCAGGACAACGCTCGGGACGAAGAGCGTCGTGATCACCAGGGCATGGACAACCTTGCCCCACCGAGGGCGCAGGACGGACAGCACGTAGCCACCCGTGGTCGCCACGAGCAGCTGCACGAACCACGATCCGGCCGCGAGCCAGATCGTATTGAGGAAATACTTGCTGATTTCGACGTCGTTCCACGCCTCGACCAGGTTCTCCCAGCGGACCCCGTGGGGAAAGACCGCCAGCGGCGTCCGGATGATGTCCTGCGTCGGCGTGATCGCGTACTTGGCGAGCAGCAGCATCGGCCCGACGCCGACGATGACCAGCAGCGCGAGCAGGATCACGTGCAGCGTCTTCACCGTGACGCTGACGCTGGGCCGGCGCCAGTCCTGGTCCGACAGGTATCCGCGGGCGGCGTCGAAGGCCGAGGTCCGGCGAGGCCGCGCCTGCCGCACCGGCCCCGACGCGGCCGGCGCCGTCGGGCGGCTCTCGTCTCGAGCCACGGGTCTCGTCATCGTACGAACGTGGTGGCCGGTCACGACGTGCTCCAGCGGGACGTGAGCTTGAAGTACACCAGCGACAGCAGGGCGAGGAACGCGGCGAGCATGAGGGACAGAGCCGTCGCCGCACCGTAGTTGCCGCCCAGGGACCGGCCGAACGCGTAGTTGTAGATCATGAGCAGGATCGTCAGGGTCGAGTTAGCCGGACCACCGCCGGTGAACAGGAAGGGCTCGAGGAACACCTGGGCGGTCGCGATGATCTGCAGGATGAGGGTGATGTAGAGGACGCCGCGCAGGTGCGGCAGGGTCACGTGCCACAGCTTCCGCCAGACGCCGGCCCCGTCGACCTCGGCCGCGTCGTACAACTCACCGGGAACGCCGATGAGCGCGGCGAGATAGATGATGACCGTTCCCCCCGCCGCGGCCCACGTCGCCTCCAGCACGAGGGCCGGCATGACGAGCGTCCGGTCCGACAGCCATTGGTACGGCCCCAGCCCGACCCAGCCCAGAACCGTGTTGAAC
>JADGGF010000275.1 GCA_019690055.1 Micromonosporaceae bacterium | reverse complement strand
CACCCTCTCATACCGGGTGCCCACCTCCCGGTTCGTGGACCACTGGGCCTTCGATGTGCGCAGCGTCTGCCGCTCGGCTTGCGGATCCCTTCTGCGGCCGGAGGCCTCGGTACGCCGTCGGCACCGAGGGGTGCCGTAACGACGGGAGGGCGCCGGAATCCGGCATCATAAGCGCCGTGGCCGGCGGGTACGTCTTCGTCAGTTATTCACGGGACGATCTCGAGTATGTCGAGCGGCTCCGGAAATATCTGGAGGAGCGCGGCGTACCGGTCTGGTTCGACCTTCAGACGGAGGTCGGCACCTCGTGGCGCAAGCGGATCGAGCAGAAGCTGACGCAGGCAGCGGCGGTCGTGCTGGTCGCGTCACCCCGGGCCGAGGCCTCGCGGTGGGTGGAAAACGAACTGCATCTGGCGAGTAGGCATGGTATCCCGATCCTGCCGATAGTCATCGAGGACAAATTGTGGTTCGGCACCCTCCACATCCAGGCCGAAATGCACCGCGATGGCTCAATGCCCAGCGATGCCTTCGTGACGCGGGCGCGCGAGCTGGTCACCGCAGCGGGCGCCGCCGCCGGGAGGAGCGATGACCGTACGCCGACGGACGGTGCGGCGGCGGATCGTCCGCCGGTAGACCGTACGGGCCGGGGCGGCCGGGGCCTCGCGCCGGAGGCCTGGCTCGACGCCGACCGGGTCCCGCCGGGCATGGTGGAGAGACCCAAGCAACTGCAGCAGATTCTCGATGGATTGCTGGCAAGCGATGGACCGGACACGGTGGCCGTGACCGGGGTCTCCGGTGGCGGCGGTCTGGGCAAGACGGTCCTGGCGCGCATGGTTTGCGCCCGGCCCGAGGTGCGGCAGGCCTTCCCGGGTGGGTTGCTCTGGGTGGACCTCGGCCAGGAGCGGCGCGGCTCCGAGCTCACGGCGATCATCGGCGAACTCTGCACCCGGCTAGGCGGCGAGGACCCCGGTCCGGTCGACCCCGAGCAGGCGGGCAAGGGCCTGGCCGCGCTGCTGGCCGCCCGGCCGGCGACGCTGGTCGTGCTCGACGACGCCTGGTTCCCCGACCAGGTGGACCCGTTCGTTGACCCCGACTCCGGCCCCGCCCGGTTCCTGGTCACCACGCGGGTCACCCACGTCGTCCCCGACCACGCCCGACACGTGCCACTGGACCAGCTCGACCCCGATCAATCGAGGCAGGTGCTGCTCACCGGCCTACCGGCGCTGCCCGAGCCGACCGTCGCCCGGTTGCTCGCCGCGACCGGCGGCTGGGCGCTGGTGGTGAACTCGACCAACGCGATGCTCCGCCGGGCCATCCGGCAGGGCGCCGACCCGGCGGGCTACGCCGCCTGGCTCGCCGAGGCCCTGCAGACCGACGGGGTGGAGACCCTCGAACTCGGCGATCAGCGCGCCCGCGACAAGGCCTTCGCCGCCACCATGGCCCCGAGCCTGGCCCTGCTCACACCCGAGGAACGCCAGCGCACGTACGAGCTGTCGATCTTCGCCGAGGACACCGACATCGAGATCGGCCTGCTCGCCCTGCTCTGGCGGGCCACCGGCGGGCTCACCCTAGCTCAGACCCGGCGCCTGGCCGCCCAGTTGCGGGACCTGAACCTAGCCACCGACTTCCGCCCCGACCTGGGCATCCTGCGCCTACACGACCTCGTGCGCGACTACCTCGCGGCCCAACTCGACGCCGCCGCCACACGCCGTGCCCACACCGCGTTCCTGGACGCGGTCGCGGCCGAGTACCGCATCGAAGCGGAGGAGTCGGGAGCCCGGGCATGGTGGTCGCTGCCGCCGTCGGCGGAGTACCTGTGGCAGCACGTCACCCACCACCTCGCCGCAGCCATCGACCACAGTGGACCCTCCGAACTGGACGCGCTGCTCACCGACCTGCGCTGGACGCAGGCGAAGCTGCTCGCTGGCGCGGCGGCGGCGCTGGACGCCGACCTCGGCCGGTCGACGGAGCCGGTCGTCGCGGCGCTGCGGGCGGCCGTGCGGCGGGAGGCCCACCTGCTCGGCCCAGTCGAGCCCGCCCACAGCCACGCCGACATCCTGGCCGCCCGCCTCGGCGCGGACCCCGCCCTCGCCGGCTGCGTCGCGGCGTTCCGGCGGTCCCGGCCGGCGGATGCCGTGCACTTAGTTGCCGCCTGGCCCGTCCCCGACGCCGAGCCGGCCCTGCGCCGGCTCACCGGCCACACCGACGGGGTGACCGCCGTGGCCATCGCCCCCGACGGCACCTGGCTCGCCACCACCAGCCACGACCACACCGTCCGCATCTGGGATCTCACCACCGGCAGTCACCGCATCCTCACTGGCCACGCCAACGCAGTCACCGACGTGGCCATCGCCCCCGACGGCACCTGGCTCGCCACCACCAGCGACGACGGCACCGTCCGCATCTGGAATCCCAAGACCGGTACCCACCACACCCTTATCGGCCCCACCCGCGGGGTGACCGGCGTGGCCATCGCCCCCGACGGCACCTGGCTAGCCACCACCAGCCTCGATCGCACCGTACGCATTTGGGACCTCACCACCGGCACCCTGCGCACCCTCACCGGCCACACCCGCGGGGTGACCGACGTGGCCATCGCCCCCGACGGCACCTGGCTCGCCACCACCGGCCAGGACCGGACCGTGCGCATCTGGGATGCCACCACCGGCAACCTCCGCGCCACCCTCACCGGCCACACCGGCTACATCGAGAACGTGACCGGCGTCGCCATCGCCCCCAACGGCACCTGGCTCGCCACCACCGGCCAGGACCGGACCGTGCGCATCTGGGATGCCACCACCGGCAACCTCCGCGCCACCCTCACCGGCCACACCGACGACGTGACCGGCGTCGCCATCGCCCCCGACGGCACCTGGCTCGCCACCACCAGCCGCGACCACACCGTATGTATTTGGGACCCGGCCACCGGCAACCGCCGCATTCTCGCCCGCCACACCGACCCGCTAACCGGCGTCGCCATCGCCCCCGACGGCACCTGGCTCGCCACCACCAGCTGGGACGGCACTGTGCGCCTCTGGGACCCCACCACCGACCACACCATCAATGGGCGCAGGGGCCACGCCGGCTACGTGACCGGCATCGCGATTGCTCCCGACGGCACCTGGCTCGCCACCACCAGCCACGACCGCACCGTCCGCATCTGGAATCCCACCACCGGCACCCACCACACCCTCACCGGCCACTCCGCGTACGTGACCGGCGTCGCCATCGCCCCCGACGGCACCTGGCTCGCCACCACCAGCCTCGATCACACCGTACGTGTTTGGGACCTCACCACTGGCACCCACCACACCCTCACCGGCCACACCGACTCGGTGACCGGCGTCGCCATCGCCCCCGACGGCACCTGGCTCGCCACCACCAGCCACGACCGCACCGTCCGCAGCTGGTATCCGACGACCGGCGCCCTGCGCGCGACCATGCGAGTCTCCGGTCCACTATGGACCGTCTGCATAAGCCCCGACGGCCGATCGATCTACGCCGCCGGCCAGTGGGGGCTATACCGCTTCGACATAGAGATGGACTGACAGTCCTCGACGCAGGACCAGCCCAGCGGACCCAATGCCAGGAGGGACGCCCTCTTGCGCACCAGGCGTCAACAAGGCGTCCTTCCTGACACCAGTTCGGGCGGCGTACGGGCTACTCGGCCAGCAGCGGGTGCAGGATGACGTTCTCGTCGCGACCGGGGCCGACGCCGACGACGCTGACCCGGGCGCCGGAGAGCTCCTCGATGCGCTCGACGTACCGGCGCGCGTTGTCCGGCAGATCCTCCACCGACCGGCACTTGGAGAGGTCGTCGAGCCAGCCGGGCAGCTCCTCGTAGATGGGCTTGGCGTGGTGCAGCGCGGTCTGGGTCATGGGCATCTCGTCGACCCGCTCACCGTCCACGTCGTACGCCACGCAGATCGGCACCTTCTCCAGGCCCGACAGCACATCGAGCTTCGTCACAAAAAGGTCGGTGATGCCGTTGACCCGCACGGCGTAGCGGGCCACGACCGCGTCGAACCACCCGGTGCGGCGGGCCCGCCCGGTGGTGGTGCCGAACTCGGCGCCCACTGTGGACAGATGCGCGCCGTTCTCGTCGAAGAGCTCGGTCGGGAACGGGCCGGCCCCGACCCGGGTCGTGTACGCCTTGATGACCCCGATGACCTGGGAGATCCGGGTGGGCGGGATGCCCGAGCCGACGCAGGCCCCGCCGGCGGTCGGGTTGGACGAGGTGACGAAGGGGTAGGAGCCGTGGTCGACGTCGAGCAGCGTGCCCTGTGCGCCCTCCAGCAGCACGGTCGCCCCGCGATCCAACGCGCGCGCCAGCTCCAGCCGGGTGTCGGCGATGTAGGGGCGCAGCCGCTCGCCGTAGGTCAGGTACTCCTCGACGACCGCGCCGACGTCGATCGCCTTGCGGTTGTAGACCTTGACCAGCACCTGGTTCTTCTCGCGCAGCGCGAGCTCGAGCTTCTGGCGCAGGATGCCCGGGTCGAGCAGGTCCTGCACCCGGATGCCGACCCGGGCCACCTTGTCCCCGTAGGCCGGGCCGATGCCGCGGCCGGTCGTGCCGATGCGGGCCGAGCCGAGGTACCGCTCGACCACCCGGTCCAGGGCGCGGTGGTGCGGCATGATCAGATGCGCGTCGGCGGAGATCAGCAGGCGGTCGCAGGAGACGCCCCGGGCGGTCAGGCCGTCGATCTCGGCGAGCAGCACCTTGGGGTCGATCACCACGCCGTTGCCGATCACCGGGACGCAGCCGGGGGTGAGCACGCCGGAGGGGATGAGGTGTAGGGCGAACTTGCGACCGTCGGGCAGCACCACCGTGTGGCCGGCGTTGTTGCCGCCCTGGTACCGCACGACGTACTGGACCCGCTCGCCGAGCAGGTCCGTCACCTTGCCTTTGCCCTCGTCGCCCCACTGGGCTCCGATGAGCACGATCGCTGGCATGACCCGCCTCCAGGGCGCTCGAATGGGCCGTCGACCGACGGCTGTACTGGGGATGGCGTCGGTGCCCGGCTTCCGGGATGACAGGCTAACAACTGTTCCCCCACACGCCGACCTGACCGCCCGAACCTTCACCCCTGTCGCCGGAAGGAGCCAGACCGTTGTCACCGGTGGTAATCCTGACGCTACGCGACCCCGACCGACATGGCTGCGGCTCGGGCGACGGCTGCGCCTGCGGAGACGGCGGGCCGGCGCGAGTGCCGGTGCTCGCCTGCGCCGACGCCCTGCGGGAAGGCGGGGCGACGGTCGAGTTGGTCACCGCAGGTAGTGATGCCGACATCGATGTGGTGGTCAAGCGGGTGGCGGCCGGCGAGGCGCGCCTGGTAGTGGCGGCGGCCACGGACGCCGAGGTACGGGCGGTCGTTCGTCGGGCGGTCCGCCTGCTCGCGCCCCCGCCGTCAAAACGCCCGGACGACCTGCCGGCCAACCGGACCGTCCCGGACCTGCCGCCCCTGGCCGTGCTGCCGCTCGCGCCGGCGGTGCCTCCGCTGTGCACCGCGCTGGGTCTGCCCACCGCCCCGCCTGATGTCGCGATGGCGACACTGGACGGTCGGGTGCGCCGCTGGGACCTGCTGCGCACCGAGGGTTCGGTCACGCTGCACTCGGTTCTGCTCGGCGGGTTCGACGGAAGTACACCGGCCCCGCTGCAAGCCCGCATCGAGGTCGACGACACCGTGCTCACCGACGGATCGGAGATCGTGCTCGCCGCCGCGATCGCCAACGCAGGCTCGTCCGATGTGGACGGTCTGCCGTTGGTTCCGCGCGCGACCAGCGACGACGGCCTGGTCGAGGTGGCCGTGGCGGTGCCGCAGCTGCGTCGCCGCCTGCTGCGCACCGCCGATGTTCGGGTGGAGGTGCGGCGAGCCCGGGGGCGGGCCATGAGCGTCGCCCCGACGGCGGGGGCAGTCCGATCCGTCGATGACGGAGTAGTCGGGCCGATCACCCGCAAGCGCTCGTGGTGGACCGAGCCGGGGGCCTGGGCGACGTACGGTCCGTAGCCGGCCCCGTGCTCGCCGTGGTGCGCGGCCTGGCCCGAATGTGCGACGCTGTTCCGGGTTGGCGGCCGGCCAGCGGCGACGGCCCTGGCCGCGGGAGCGCGGGCGGAGGTGACCTGACGTGGAGCCGGAGCAGACCCACAGCCCGGCGGAGCCGGAGCACACCGACCGTCCGGCGGTGACCGACCGCCCGGCCCAGACGGACAGCCCAGCCCAGACGGACAGCCCAGCCCAGACGGACAGCCCGACGCAGACCGACAGCCCGGCCGAGCCCACGAGACTCGACGTCATGACGTATGCCGGGTTCTGCTTGAAAAAAAA
>JADGGF010000274.1 GCA_019690055.1 Micromonosporaceae bacterium | reverse complement strand
CGCGGAGGCAGAAACTCCTTGCGCCAAGATCGGAAAAGTAGCCGTTTGCGGGAATCAGCAGATGATCGACGGACTGCGAGAGAGGTACGAAGACATCTCGTCCGGGTTCGGATGTTGGGGGCTATGCGGAGAGTACAGAATCTGGGACGAGATTTGCTCCACGACGTGGACGATAGATGGTGGGCATCCAGCCTACTGCTCACAGGCCTTTGTCGACGAGCTCATCCGTGGTCCCTACATGGGCCTGTTCGGTGGTGAGGGCATCTTCGATGGAGCCGCGGGAGTAGTGCTCATCGGAGAGGACGGGACGTTCCGGAGCCTCCTCCGGCCTGATACGATGGTGGGTGTCACCGAAGCGGAGGTCCGCGCCATGGTGCCGCCGGAGTGGTCAGAGAAACCACTACGTAGTGGGTCGGGTACACGATTTGGATCTGGCGCAGGCGACACGTTCGGCCGTCAAGGTTGGGTTGAGTTCAATAAGGGAATTCCTACCTCACCGGATCCTCTGCATCGGGAACCATTCGTGCGTGTGTCAGCCGGAGGGTTTGAATACCGTGTCGCAGCGTCCGGAAGCTCGCTCGTTGGCACGCCCGCTGCGATCCAACCGATCCGAATGGGGAATCCTGGTCCAGGACTTAGGAACGCCCGTATCGTGCGGATTCGGTAGGTTAGGTATGCACTGGAATGAACTATCGTTTGAACAGCAATGTGTGGTTGCGTGCGCAATAGAGGAATGTGACCTAAGAGCCCTGCTTAACACTTGGGAGCCATCGTGGACCGAGCGGCAGCTACCGGCAATTATTTCTGACCTTCAACCCGCTGTCCTGAGCCTTGTAGACGCAGGAGTCGTGGAAGCATATCTTTCGAGTACCACGCCATCAGATCCACCTTTGACCAGGCAAGAAGTGGAATCGCTGATTGCTAATCAGGCATCATGGTGGAACGGTGACGAGGGTCCAGATCCTGTCGTGTGGCTTGCGCTTACAGCTAGGGGTATGGCGATGCTTCCGGAAATACCAGAAGGCGAGCTTCATGCCTACATGAACCGCCCACGATCGTAACGGCACAGCGTGCAGCGGACTACCCACGATTGTGGCTCTACGCCACGGATCTGGGTCGGCGCCTCCTGATTCGTGGTGGGAATAGGGTAGGCCAGTCGATTCCGCAGTGCAGGAGCAGGCGGAGTCGATGGTGGTCGAAGCGTCGGTAGCCGTGGCCGATGCGGCGGATCTTCTCGACCAGAAAATTGACGGCTTCGGTCTCAGAACAGCGGTATGGTCGGCTAGCTCTGATTCCGCCTTCGAACAGCAATATCCGCCGCGGGGTATTTCCGAACGGCGAGGTGCCAGGATGGATCGATAATCATCACTGATCTGCAGATCTCTATCTAAGCTTCTCGCTCCGACAGCGGGCCGGAGACGCCTGGGCGCGGTCCACTTTCGGTTTTGTACTCGACCATATGGCGCAGCTCGCGCGAGCGGACGGCGATGGCTTCGCCTCCATGACGGAATCCCTTGACGGCGTCCTACCGGTAAACGTAGACGACGGCCTTGGCAATTCCGTTGTGGAGCTTGAGGCGTGGGGTAAGTTCGTTCAACCGTAACGCGACGCCTTGGCGACGGGCGGCAGCCTTCCGCTGGCCGACCGTGCACTCCGCCAAGGCGTACAACCTCACCGTCGCCAACACCCACACCTACTATGTGGTGGTGCGCGACGCCCCCGTCCTCGTCCATGACACATGGGGAGTACGTGACCGGTCTCCATGTCCATGCTGTGGCCATCTCGTGCACGCTGGCCGGCCGGGATCGCACTTGATATGCCAATCTGCTTGTGGGAGGATGACCTGGTTCAGCTTCGGTGGCCCCGGTACGCTGGCGGCGCGAACAAGGTGTCACTTGTCGAGGCACAACAGCAGTACGCACGTACCGGCGTTAGTGATCTCCGCTTTGCGGCCAGGGTTCGCCCACCCAACCCTGATGAGCCGCTCGATGTCGGGTTCCGTCCCATTGATCTGGCTGTCGACAATTTTGAGGAGAATTCCGTTCAAGAGCGACCCTGGCCGTCAGACCGGACCGCGCTCTACTGGTGGAGGCCTACATTCTGGCGGCGACCGCGAGGTGGCGGCGAGTGGCCGGACGAGGGCTAGCTGTCTGCCGCGGGAGCATATCGGGCAGTATTTGATCGAGAGATCAAAGTATTGCTCAAGGCCGGATGTACTATCGATGGCGATATCTGCGTGCACCGGGGAGACAAAGCGGTGAACACCAATAACGACCCGTTCGCCGTGCTAGATCCGAACAGGAATGTAGGCTACCTAGACGAGGA
Source organism: Micromonosporaceae bacterium (assembly GCA_019690055.1). Classification (GTDB taxonomy): domain Bacteria; phylum Actinomycetota; class Actinomycetes; order Mycobacteriales; family Micromonosporaceae; genus DATBGZ01. The sequence continues at coordinate 4,056 of JADGGF010000274.1, read as the reverse complement.
CCTGCCGTCTACAAGGGACGATGAGATCCGTGAATTGCTGTTTGGGATAGGTGAACGCTGGTCAGTTGATGAGATCGGCGCGCTGGTGCCGCGGCGGGCGGCCACGGTGCTTAGCACCTTCGCTGAGCGGGCCGCCACCCTCGCCGTGCGGCGTCAGGACGCTCGCGAGCTGCGCGCCGGTCTCATTGCAGCGGCGATCGCGCTGATGACGACGGACGACCCCAGAGATGTCATCCCTGTGCTCGCGCTGCTGTACCGTGCAGCCGAGAGGCTCGGTCATGATCCGGACAGGGAGTTCGCCGCCGCCAACGAACTCTGTGGTGGTAAAGCGGAATCTCTCCTTCAGTTTGTTCGCCGTGCACCAGCCGACCGGTCCCTCCGGGCGATGGGGTACGAAGAGGTCGAGGACAAGGACGGATTCAGGTTTGTATACACCTGGTAGCAGGTGATGCTGGCGGTCGACTGTTCTCGGCGGCGAGCCCGGCCCGAGGGCCCAGCGCCCAGCCCGCATCTCGCCGGACATGGACGCTGGACATGAGCGCCGTGAGCGCGGACCCCGCGCCCTCCCGGACATATCGACAACTCAACGCGAAGCCTGCGGCGCCGCGCGGTCGTGCCTAAGCGCCCGCCTGATCGTCGCGCCCGTGGGCCGGCTTGCCCCCGGCCCCGCCGGCCCGTTGGTACTTGGCCCGGAACTTCTCGACCCGGCCCGCCGTGTCGAACTGGCGCCGCTGCCCGGTCCAGAACGGATGGCTGGCCGACGAGATGTCCACATCGACCACCGGATACGTATTGCCATCAGTCCATTCAATGGTCTGATCGCTTTTGGCGGTCGACCGCGTGAGGAAGGCAAAGTCGGCCGCGCGGTCACGGAACACGACGGGGCGGTACTCCGGATCGTTGCCGGCCATGCCGATGTTCCCTTCATTTCGGCTCACTCTCCTCCACCATAGGCTGGCGCCGGCGCCGTCGTGGCCGACGGACAGAGCTCAACGTCCTCACCCGTCCCTTCACCCCCGGACGCTGTCGCGCGAACCGCGGCTCCCGCCTGCGCTTTCGATGGCGTCACGACATCCGGGACAGGTCCGCCGGATCACCCGTCCAACGGTCGGGTCCATCGCCACTCCCAGACGGTGCCAACCTCGGGGTCCTCACGGTCGTCGATGTGCTTGAAGCCGAGCGACACGAGCACACCCGTCGACGGGTTCGGTCCGGGCAATGTGTGGGCGAGGACGTGGTCGACCTCGCCGCTGGCGACCGCGCGCTCGACGAGGGCCCGCGCCGCGGCTGTGCCGAAGCCTCGGCCGCGGAACTCGGGAGCGATCTCGTAACCGATCTCGACGGTGCGCTGCGCCGGTGGGGCGGCGAAGCCACCTGAGCCGAGCAGCCGTCCGGTCGTCTGATCGATGAAGAACTGCATCGACCACCTGCGGTCAGCTTCGGATGCGGTCCGCAGATGCTCCAACGAGAAGTCGATGGCCTCGGGGAACTCGGGCCAGCCGTCCGGGACAGGGGAGCCGACCAGCTCGCCGAACAGTGTGCGGTTGTCCCTAAGGGCGGTCAGTAGCGCCTCGGTTGCCGCCAGAAGACGTACCTGGGGGTGAGATGACATGCGGATTCTCCAATCGTGACAGCACGGCTGCACGACCTGGAGATGCAGAGACGAACCGACGAGCAGGAGTGCAGCCGAACGAGGACACGCCGAGATGGACACCTCGGCGGTGAGCGAAAGTGGTCGGCGCTCCTAGATTTGCTCGTGTTCGATCCGAACGCTTGGTGCGGAGAAGATCGTACACGCCCCGACGGCACGGTGGTGCATCGGGTGCGGCCCGCCGGGATGGCCGAGCAGGATCAGCTGGCCCGGCGACCGACCCACCGCGGGTCGCGTCCCGCCTCCCGGGTCCGTTCTCCGGGAGTTCGCGTCCGGTCCTTCCCGGTCGCGTCTTTCGGTGCTACCAGGGCAGGGGACCGTAGCCCTCGGTGCCGTCCGTTCGCCACAAGTAGCCCCAGAACGTGCCGGTCGGGCCGTCGTCGGGCAGGGTCGCCAGGTGCACCGTGACCTCGGCGCCCTGCTCCGGGGTGCGGAAGCCGGAGTTGTGGTTGAGGTCGGTGGCGCAGTAGCCCGGGTTGGCCGCGTTCACCTTGATGCCGGAGTCGCGCAGTTCCTTGGCGTACATGACGGTCACCATGTTCAGCGCCGTCTTGGAGGCTGGGTACGTCACCGAGGCGACCGGCCACATGGGACTCTCCGGGTCGGTCATGAAGCCTATCGATCCGGCCTCACTGGAGACGTTCACCACGCGCGGCGCCGATCCCTTGCGCAGCAACGGCAGCATCGCGTTGGTGACCGCGACGACACCGTAGACGTTGGTCTCGAAGACGGCGCGCAGCGTCGGCAGGGTCGTCTCGCTCGGTCGACCGGTGCCGTCACCGAGAGCGATGCCGGCGTTGTTGACCAGCACGTCCAGATGCCCGAACTCGCCGGCGATCCACGCGGCCGCCTTCTCAATCGATGTCTCGTCGGTCACGTCGAGGGTGACGGGGCGCGCGTCGATGCCGGCCTCCCGCAGCGACCCGGCGGCGGCCTGCCCCCGACCGGCGTCGCGGGCCCCGACCAGGACGGTCATGCCCCGCTCACCCAGGAGGCGGGCCGTGGCGAACCCGATGCCCTTGTTGGCACCGGTGATGAGAGCGATGCGTGTCATGCCGCCAGCGTTGCCCAGGGGTGGGCAGTGGTGGGAGAGCACCGCGGAACCTGGTACCGCTGGTACCAGTCACGCCGCTGTTCGGCTGTGTAAGGCTGAGGGCCGTGAACGACACCCGGCGCGCCGACCTGGCGGCCTTCCTGCGGGCTCGGCGGGCCCGGCTGCGCCCGGCCGACGTCGGGCTGCCCGACGGCGCCCGTCGGCGGACCCCGGGGCTTCGGCGCCAGGAGGTCGCGCAGCTGGCCGGCATGTCGGTGGACTACTACGTGCGACTGGAGCAGGGACGCGGTCCGCGACCGTCCCGCCAGGTGCTGTCCGCCCTGGCCCGGGCCCTCATGCTGACCCGCGACGAGCGGGCGTACCTGTTCCGCGTCGCTGGCGAAACCCCGCCACCGGCCGGGGGACCGAGCCGCGAGGTGGCCCCGGGCCTGCGGCACCTGATCGACAGTATGCGCGAGATACCGGCGTACGTTCTCGACGCGAAGTACGACATCCTCGCCTGGAACCGCCTGGCGACCCACTTCATCGGCGACCTCAACGCGGTGCCGGAGTCGGAGCGCAACATGGTCCGGTGGTTGTTTCGCCAACCCGCGGACGACCCTCGCTGGGATGAGGAGGACGTCGTTCGCTTCGCCCGGGGATCGGTGGCCGACCTGCGCGCTGCGTACGCCCGCTACCCCGGCGACCCTGGCATCGAGCAGCTGGTGACCGAGCTGCTCGGCACGTCGCCCCGCTTCGCCGGGATGTGGGCGGCGCAGGAGGTCGAGGAACGCCGCTCCGTCGTGAAGCGGTTCGACCACCCGGTCGCTGGGCCGCTGGAGTTCGAGTGCCACGTCCTGCACGTGCCCGACACCGACCAGCGGCTCGTCGTCTACTGCGCGCAGCCCGGATCGCCCACCGAGGCCGCCTTCCGCCGTCTGGCCACCCTCGAGCCGCTGCCCCTGACCCGTACGACGTGCGTCGGGATGGTCGGTCCGCACCACGAGCCAGTCGGTCCGGACTACCTTCCCGGCCGATTGTCCGCAGGTACTGCGCGAGAATCTCGTTCGTGACTCGCGGTTGCGCCTCCGAGCGCCTGGCCGAAATACGGTCAGCGAGGGTCGAGCTAGCGGTTGGAGTTCGCTCTGGAGGACGGTGATCACGAATGGTGACCACCGGAGAGGCGTGATGATTCAATGCGAGCCCGGCCGGTCGTGCGTTCCGGAGCGACCTGGGCCGGTCGGCGAGCCGCTCCGGCCGCCCGCCCGGCCTCGGTGGGTCAGCCCCGGAGGGCCTGCTGGAGTTGGGCCTTGGTCATCTTGGAGCGGCCGGGGATGTTGCGCCGGCCGGCCTCCGCGTACAACTCGGCCCG
>JADGGF010000273.1 GCA_019690055.1 Micromonosporaceae bacterium | reverse complement strand
CGCGCCGCCGAGCCTGGACCTCCCGGCAGAACGTGACCGGATGGCTCTTCGTCGGGCCCTTCGGCATCATCTTCCTCGCCCTCCTCGTGCTGCCGATCGGCTACGCGCTTTACCTGAGCCTGTTCCAGAAGAGGCTGATCGGCGGGACCACGTTCGTCCTGTTCGACAACTACATCAAGGCGTTCAAGGATCCCTCGTTCCTTGATGGGGTCTGGTTCGTCATCCGGTTCTCGCTGGTGCTCATCCCGATCCAGATGGCCATCTCGTTGGCCATCGCGCTGATCCTCGATCAGATCACGAGCAAGTTCGCCCGGTTCGCGCGTCTCATGATCTTCCTGCCGTACGCGATCCCCACCGTCATCGGCGCCCTGATGTGGGGATTCCTGTACAGCAAGAACTTCGGTCCGATCGCGGACTTCTATGCCGCCTTCGGCGCGCAAGGACCGGACTTCCTCAGCAGGAACCTGATCTTCCAAGGGCTGCTGAACGTCGTGACCTGGCAATGGGCCGGGTACTACATGGTCATCCTCTACGCCGCACTGCAGGGGATTGATTCAAGTCTCTACGAAGCCGCCCGCATCGACGGCGCATCCCAGTGGCAGATCATCCGCCGAATCAAGATCCCGCTGGTGACGCCGGCGCTCGTCCTCATCCTCGTGTTCGCCCTCATCGGAACGCTGCAGTTCTTCAACGAGCCGAAGATCCTGCAGGAGCTCGCGGCTGGCGCCATCCCTGATGACTTCACCCCGAACATGTACGCATATCAGCAGGCGTTCACCTTAGGGAATAGTAACTACAGTTCGACAATTTCCTTCGCACTGGGCGCCGTTGTGTTCGTTTGTGTCTACATATTTATGTTCGCTACCCGCAAGCGAGGGAACTTCCTGTCATGAGCGCCACCCAAGTCGCGCGCAGGCGAGCTCGTCGAGAACCGGGGAGTATTCCCCTGCACATCGTGCTCGTGCTGCTGGTGATCTACTTCCTGATCCCCTTCTGGTGGGTCGTCGTGAACAGCTCGAAGGATTCGGCCGGGCTGTTCGGCGGCGGCAACGCCCTCTGGTTCGCGCCGGAGATCAAGTATATTGACAATCTCAAGCACCTTTTCACCTACAACGGCAGCCTCTACGGGCGCTGGTTGGCGAACTCGGCCCTGTACGCCTTCTCGGGAGGTATTGGCGCGACGGTGCTGGCGGTGCTTGCCGGATACGGGTTTGCGAAGTACACCTTCATCGGCCGCCGCGCCGGGTTCTCGATCCTGCTCGGCGCGGTCATGGTTCCGGCGACCGCACTCGTCATCCCGACCTTCATCCTGTTCTCCCAGGTGAAGCTGACGAACACGATCTGGTCAGTAATCCTGCCGAGTCTGCTCAACCCGTTCGGCGTGTTCCTCATGAATCTGTACGCGCGCGATGTGGTGCCGGACGAGCTGCTGGATGCCGCGCGTATCGATGGGGCGGGGGAGTTCCGGACGTTCGTCAAGGTTGCGTTGCCGCTCATGCGGCCGGCGATCGTCACGGTGCTGCTGCTGTCGGTCGTGTCGACCTGGAACAACTACTTCCTCCCGCTCGCGATGCTCGTCGACAACCGCCTCTTCCCGGTGACGGTCGGGATCGGACTCTGGCAGTCCACTGCTTCCACCTATGGCGCCGCGGGATCAAATGTATTTAGTTTGGTCATCATCGGCTCGCTGGTCTCGATCATCCCGCTGGTCATCGCGTTCCTTACCCTTCAGCGTTACTGGCGAGGAGGGCTGACCGTTGGCGCCCTGAAGTAGCATCCGCTCGCATTTTGGACATCGACCAGCACTGAGAAACTGAGGAAAATCTTGATCTCCGCACGTCTCGCCATCGACCCGCATTTTGTCGTTGGGCCGATCAACCGCAGGCTGTTTGGTTCCTTCGTCGAGCACCTCGGGCGATGTGTCTACAACGGCATCTACGAGCCGTCACACCCCGACGCGGATGAAGACGGGTTCCGGCGCGACGTTATCGCGCTCGTCCGTGAGCTCGGTGTGACCACCGTCCGTTACCCCGGAGGCAATTTTGTTTCGGGGTACCGGTGGGAGGACGGCATCGGGCCGCGCGAGAAACGCCCGCGACGTCTCGACCTCGCCTGGCACTCGACGGAGACGAATGAGATAGGCCTTGATGAGTTCGTAAAGTGGCTCAAGAAGGTCGACTGCGAGCTCATGTACGCGGTGAATCTGGGAACGCGCGGAGTGCAGGAAGCGCTCGACGTGCTCGAGTACGCGAACATCCGGTCGGGCACCACGCTCTCCGATTTGCGGGTCGCGAACGGCGCGGTCGAGCCCTACAACATCCGCATGTGGTGCCTGGGCAACGAGATGGACGGCCCGTGGCAGCTCGGGCACGGCACTCCGTACGAGTACGGTCGGCTGGCGGTCAAGACCGCGCGCGCGATGCGGCAGATCGACCCGACGCTGGAGCTCGTGGTGTGCGGAAGCTCGAACGCACAGATGCCGCTCTTCGCGAACTGGGAGCGGGTCGTCCTCGAGGAGACGTACGACGAGGTCGACTACATCTCGTGCCACGCCTACTACGAGCCGCGCGACGGGGACTATGAAAGCTTCCTGGCGTCGGCGGTGAACATGGACCGGTTCATCGACTCGATCGTCGCCACGGCCGACCACGTCAAGGCGGTTCGCGACAGCAAGAAGACCATAAACATTTCATTTGATGAATGGAATGTCTGGTACTACTCGCGTTATGCCGAGGTCGACCGCATCACCGGGATCGACGACTGGCCGGTCGCCCCGCGCCTGCTGGAAGACGCCTACTCGGTGGTCGATGCGGTGGTGGTCGGAAGCCTGCTCATTTCGTTGTTGCGGCACGCGGACCGGGTGACGTCCGCGAGTCTCGCACAGCTGGTGAACGTGATCGCCCCGATCATGACCGAGCCCGGTGGTCCGGCGTGGCGGCAGACGACGTTCTTCCCGTTCGCCCTGACCTCGCGGTTGGCCCGTGGCGTGACCCTGAAGCCCAAGCTGGAGAGCCCCACCTACAACACCGCCCTCTACGGCGAGGTTGGTGTCGTGGACGCCGTGGCGACGCATGACGCGAGCACGGGCGACACCGCGGTCTTCATGGTCAACCGCAGCCTCACGGAGGCAGTGGAGCTCGTGGTCGACGTCAGCAGCCTCGGCCAGGTGCAGGTCGTGGACGCGCAGACCCTCCATGACGACGACATCCACGCGAAGAACACGCTGGATGCGCAGGAGCGGGTGCGCCCCAAGCCCAACACCTCGCACTCCATCAGCGATGGCACGATGCGGATCACGCTGCCGCCGGTCTCCTGGACGGCGGTGGTCCTGCGATGACCGGCAGACCCGTTCTGCGCGTCGAGGGCACGGCGATCACCGACGGAAGCGCTCCGGTCCTGCTCCGCGGGTTCGGCCTCGGCGGGTGGATGAACATGGAGAACTTCATCACCGGATATCCGGGGACAGAGTCCCAGATGCGCCGGGCGCTGCTGCGGACCATGGGCCGGGAGGTGTACGACCGCTTCTTCGACCGCTTCCTCGAGGCGTTCTTCACGGACGACGACGCCGCGTACCTCGCGTCGCTCGGCCTCAACTGCCTGCGCATCCCGTTCAACTACCGCCATTTCGAGGACGACCGCGAGCCCTTCACCATCAAGCCGGAAGGCTTCCGGCTGCTTGACCGGGTGGTCGACGCGTGCGCCCGGCATGGGATCTATACGATCCTCGACCTCCACGCCGTACCCGGTGCCCAGAACCAGCACTGGCACAGCGACAACCCGACCCAGTGGGCGTGGTTCTGGGCGCACCGGCACTTCCAGGACCGGGTCGTCCACCTGTGGGAGAACATCGCCGAGCACTACCGCGGGAACCCGTGGGTGGCGGGATACAACCCGATCAACGAGCCGGCCGACGTCGAGGGCAGCACGATCGGGCCGTTCTACCGCAGGCTCGAGGCGGCGATCCGGGCCGTCGACCCCGATCACATCCTGTTCCTGGACGGCAACCGGTACTCGACCCAGTTCGACCAGCTCGGCGATCCTCTGCCCAACACCGTCTACACGGCTCACGATTACGCGCTCCCCGGATTCGTCGACGGCGGCCCGTACCCGGGCGTCTCGCGCGGGCAGTACGTCGACCGCGACTTGGTCGAGGAGACGTTCATCGCGCGCACGGCGTACATGCGCGAGACGGGCACACCGATCTGGATCGGCGAGTTCGGCCCGGTGTACACCGGTGACCCCGCACGTGACGAGATGCGCTATCAGCTGCTGCGGGACCAGCTCGAAATCTTCGCCCGCCACGGCGCCAGCTGGTCGCTGTGGACATACAAGGACATCGGACTGCAGGGCGTGGTGTACGTCCGCCCCGACTCCGAGTACCTGCGCAGGATCGCACCGGTGGTGGAGAAGAAGGCCCGCCTCGGCGTCGATTCGTGGGGTTCGACGGACGAGCACATACGGCACATCATGCAGCCGATCGAGGATCTCTTCACGCGCGAGTTTCCCGCCTTCGCGCCGTACCCGTGGGGAGCTCGGCGGTGGATCGCCGGCCATGTGCGCCACGTGATGCTCGCCGAGGCGATGGTGGACGACTTCGCCGCGTGCTTCGCCGGAGTTGGTCTGGCGGAGGCGGAGCGGCTGGCGGACGCGTTCGCCTTCGCGAACTGCCAGGTCCGGACGCCGCTCGCCGACATCCTCTCCGCCGCCGTCGGAGCCCGAATGTGAGGCAGGTGTGCCAAGGAGGTCCGGTGGCAGGAGCGCCACGACCGGCTCGCCTGACGACCGAGCGCGGGCGCGCCGGCCGGACGTGGTCGGAGTAAGGACGATGGCGCGCGGCGGCTCGGAGAGCACGGCACGCCCGTCGGCGATGACCGACGTCGCCCGGCTCGCCGGGGTCTCCCACATGACCGTGTCGCGAGTCCTCAACGACCACCCCCACGTCCGGCCGGAGACGCGTCAGCGAGTGCTCGATGCGATGCGGAAGCTCGACTTCAAGCCGAATACGGCCGCCCGGATGCTCGCCAGCCGGCATTCCAACATGCTCGGTATCCTCACCGTCGACACCACACTGTTCGGACCGGCCGCCATGGTCTACGGCTTCGAACAGGCGGCCCGGGACGCGGGGTACTTCGTGACGATCGCGACCGTCCGGTCGCTGACGTCGAAGGCCGTTGTCAGCGCGGTGAACCGACTGCGCGAGCAGGCGGTCGAGGGCATCGTGGCCGTCGTGCCGGACGACGCGGGCGCCGGCGTGCTGAGATCGGTAGCCTCCGATCTTCCGGTCATCGCCATCGGGGTTGGCGACGACACGGACGTGCCAACCGTCGGGGTCGACAACGCCGCTGGGGCGGCCATGGCCACGCAGCACCTACTGGCGCTCGGCCACCCGACCGTTCACCACATCGCCGGCCCGCAGAGCTGGCCTGAGGCCCGCGAACGGCTGTCGGGTTGGCGCCAGGCGCTGCTGGCCGCGGGCGCGCCCGTTCCCCAGTGGCTGGTCGGTGACTGGAGCGCCCGGTCCGGGTACGTGTTGGGTCGCCAGCTGGTCGATGACGCCGTCACCGCCGTCTTCTGCGCCAACGACCACATGGCGCTCGGTGTCCTTCGCGCCTTTGCGGAAGCGGGCCGGCGGGTGCCGGCAGACGTGAGCGTCGTCGGCTTCGACGACATACCCGAGGCGCCGTTCATGATCCCGCCGCTGACGACCGTGCGACAGGACTTCGGCGCGCTCGGGCGGCACAGCGTGGATCTCCTCCGCGAGCTGGGGACGAGCGTCGATGTCGATGTCGCCGGCCGACGCAGCGTACGGCTCACGCCGGAGCTGAAAATACGTCGCAGCACGACCCCGCCCCGTAGCTGACCGACGGTCCACCCCGTAACGATGTCGTGCCGTAGCCGGGGCAGGGATGCGGCGGGTCCGGTAGAGGCCGAGGATCGCGGTGTACGGCACGCGGCGACCGTTCGGTCCGGGCCTCCGCGTCGTCGTCGGCCTCGCGGCACATCTTCGCGTACGCCAAAGTTGCGGCTTGCCCGGCCCGGCTCGATTCAGCGGCAGATCTCGCGCGCGGGTCAGGGACCAAAGGCTCTGGCGCCCGGTTGAGCGCATCCGCCTACCATCCACGCATGACCAGGACATTGGCGAGATTCATCACGGCCCTCCGAGCGGACTCGGTGACCCTGATCGCCGACGAGGGACGAGTGGGCTGCCCGCGCAGTACGCACGACGTCGACGTGGACTGGTGCTTTAGCTGCCCATCGTTCAAAGGACTCACCGAAGACGCAAACGGCACCATCCTGATGCGCTGCCGGCCCGGGTACGGGAGCCAACTCTTCCCCGCATGAGGCAACCACAACGCCAGACATCGGGGCGGGCTTCTGGGGTTCCACCCGGGATCGGAC
>JADGGF010000272.1 GCA_019690055.1 Micromonosporaceae bacterium | reverse complement strand
CGCCCCACTCCGCGCGTCCGGCGGCGCTCACCGCCCCGGGTGGCGACCCTCCCCCGCCACGGCGCGGCCGGACCGGTACGCGTCGAGCACCGGCCACGCCCGCTCCCGCCGCCGGTCGGAGCCCATCGGCCGGGCGATGCGGGCGACCACATCGGCCGGGTCGGCCTTCAGCATCGGGGCCGCCGCCGACCGCTGGGCGCCGCCGAGGTCACCCTCAAGCAGCCGCAGCAGGGTCGGGCGCAGCGCCGAGGGGCGGCGGATCCACGTGCTCACCCCGGCCTGCTCCAGCGTCGCCGCGCTGATGTGGCCGTGCCCGGGGATCGGGCGGTACGTCGCCACCGGTAGCCCGGTGGCCATGCCCTCCATCGCCATGAGGCCACCCGCGTTCTCCACGAGCACATCGACCGCCTTCATAAGCAGCGGCATGTCGTCGACCCAGCCGAGCGCCGGCACCCCGGCCCGCTCCAGGCGCTCCCGCAAGCGCTCGTTGCGCCCGCAGACCACGACCGGCGTCGCCACCCCCGAGGTGGCCACGTCCGCGGCGGTGGCCGCGACCCGGCCCACACCCCACGATCCGGCCGCGACCAGGGCGAGCCGGCCCGAGGGCAGGCCGAACGCGCGCCGAGCCTGCTCCCGCTCGGCCGGTGTGGGCGGATGGAACCCCGGGGCGACCAGGGCGCCGGCCGCGATGGCCGAGTTGGCGGTCGCGCCAAGCACCCGGGCCTGCATCGCGCCGACCGGATGGGGCGCCAGCAGGGCGTCGACCCCGGGAACCACCCAGTGCCGGTGCACCGCGAAGTCGGTGACGTACGTGATCGCCGGCACGCGCAGCCGGCCCGACCGGCGCAGCGGGCCGAGCAGCTGGCTGGCCAGCGAATAGGTGGAGACGACGGCGCGCACGTCGGGGGTGAGCAGGGCGCGCAGCCGGTGGCGGGCCGGCGCGAGCAGCGCCCGGGTCACCGCGGCCGTGACCGACCAGGTGCCGAGGTGGAACAGGCCGGCGTAGATCCAGGGGGCGTGGTTGAGCGTCCGGTTGTACAGCTGGACCGCGTTGGTGCCGGTCGGTCCCGGCAGCAGGTCCATGAAGTCGTACTGGTCGACGGCGTATCCGCGCCCGCGAAGGCGCCGCGCCAGCTCCCTTGTGTAGCCGTCGTGGCCCGCGCCAACCCCTGCGGACACGATGACCACCCGGCCCAACCCCCCGCCCATCGGGTTGATTCTGACGGTCAAGAACCCCGGCGCGGGCCGGAACGCGAAAGAACGGTTCCCCCGGCGTGACCCGGGTATCCGTACGACGATGGAGGCAGCGCCGGGTTGGCGCCACAGCCGGGGGGCGGGGCCACAACGCGCGCACGTAAGTGGCGCTACGGCCGTGACGGATGGTGCTGCGGCACCCACGCCGGACGGGGCTTTACCGACGGTGGCGCCGGGGCACGGCGCAGACGCACGGAAGGGAGCCTTGTCATGACCTCTCTTGTCCCGCGCCTGTGGAGCGAGCTGAGCGAGTGGTTCGAGCAGGACAGCCTCCTGCGCGGCACCAACCCGATTCGGCTCGAGGACCACATGACCGACACCGAGTACACGATCCGGGCCGAGCTGCCAGGGCTGGATCCCGAGAAGGACGTGCAGATCAGCGTGTCCGACGGCGTGCTCGCGATTCGCGCCGAGCGCCGTGAGGAGAAGCAGACCCGGTACCGCAGCGAGTTCCGCTACGGCTCGTTCGAGCGGTCCGTGCGCCTGCCCAGCAACGCCGACGAGCAGGGCGCCCGGGCGAAGTACGACAAGGGCATCCTCGAGATCACGGTGCCGTTGAAGGCGCAGCCCGAGCCGCGCCGGATCCAGATCAACACCGTCTGAGCACCACGCAGCTGATCGACACAGACGGCGGGCGACCGTACGGCCCTGGGCCGTGCGGCCGCCGCCGTCGGCACCCCTGGAGGCGGCATGAGCACGCCGGAGGGCGTCATGAGCACAGCTACGCCGGAGGCGTTATGAGTAGGCCCACACCGAGCACGCAGACGCTGCACGAGGCGCTCGAGGCGGCCGCGGGCATCGGAGGGCTCGCGCCCTCCATCCACAACACGCAACCGTGGCGGTGGCGGGTGGCCCCGCCGGTGCTGGAGCTGCGGTCGGTCCGGGACCGCCAGCTCGCCGCCGCCGACCCGCTCGGGCGGCTGTTGATGCTCAGCTGCGGCGCGGCGCTGCACCATGCCCGGGTGGCCCTGGCCGCCGAGGGCATTCGGTCCACAGTAGAGCGTCTACCGGACCCGGCCGATTCGGACCTGCTCGCACGGATCACTGCGGTCGACCGGGGTGGGGCCTCGGCGGCGACCACCCGCGCTCTGGCGGCGATTCGGGAACGGCACACCGACCGGCGCCCCGTGTCATCGACCCCGGTCACTCCTACCGCGCTGACCGCGCTCGCCCAGGCCGCCGAGGCCGAGGGCGCGCATTTACATGTCCTGCGCCCCGACGGCGTGATCGAGCTCGCCGCAGCCGCGGCCGAGGCCCAGCGGGTGGAGAACCGGGACCCCGACATCGTCGAGGAACTCGCCTACTGGGTGGGCGGAAGCAACACACCCTCGGTCACCGCCCCCAGCGCCACCGGCGGCGGCGAGACGCTGGGCCTGCCGGCCGACGTCATCCCCACGACACCGCCGCGCAGCACCGTGCCCGGGCGCGACTTCGGCCACGGCGGCACGCTGCCGATCGGTGAGTCGCCGGCCCGCGGCGGCCACGACCGGGCGGCCTCCTACGCCGTCCTGTACACCGACGAGGACCTGCCCGAGGCCTGGCTGCGCGCCGGCGAGGCGCTGTCGGCGGTCTGGCTGGCCGCTACCGAGCGGGGCCTGTCGGTGCTCCCACTCTCCGCCGCGGTGGAGGTCGACGCGACCCGGGCCACCCTGCGCCGGCTGCTGTCGCATCTCGGCGAACCGATGCTGGTGCTTCGGATCGGCGTGCCCGAGCCCGGTCCCGTGCCACACACTCCCCGCCTGCGCCCCGACCAGACCATCGAGCACCGCTGATCTCTTTCACGCGTTGATCTAGGGCGTAGAGTGGTAAGTCGATCTTCAAACACCACTCCTAGCCCTAGATCAACGGGATATCGTGGTCTTACGCCCGCAGGATCGCCATCGGGGCCTGGGCGAGCGGCCGCAGCACGCCGTCCACCACGACCGCGTGGTCGCGCAGGTTCACCGTCGACCCGGCAACCTGCATCGACAGACAGCGACGCGGCAATGCATCGATAATGGCCCCGCGCCAACGCACCCGGGCGCGCCCGCGACGGCCACAGGGCCCGCGACGAGACGCGCCGCTTTCCCGGGGCGTTGATGGCCTGGCCGGGGCGGTCGGGGCCCTGGGTGGCGCGCTGGTCAACGTGGCCTCCCGCCAGTCGTCCTGGCAGTAGACCGGCGACGCGGCCTACGTGGCGTTCATCGCCTTCTACCTATCTGCGTTGTTGTGACGTGGACGATGATGTCAGAAAGGCGTCCTTCCTAGGCGCCAGACGTCACGCGGGCGTCCTTCCTGACACGAGCAGCCGATCACCGTCACGCAACTGTCATGATGCCGCGAAGCCGCGGAGAAATAGCCGGCGCACCCTCCGGATAACCCTTCACGTCGCGTCGGATGGGAGGCGGACGGCATGTGGATCACGGTTGCGGAGGCCGGCAGCACTCCCCGCTTGGACCTGCTCTGTGACGAGTGCGGCACGCGGTTCAACGGCACGCCCAACGACAACCGGCGAGCCTACTGGCGCATGGCGAACGTCGCCGGCTGGGTCCGGGTCGCCCGGGCGCCCGAGCGCCACGTCTGCGCCAACTGCTGAGGCCCGGCTGAGCCTCAGGAGATCAACGTTTTCAGTAGATCACCGTAGGCCCAAGAGATCATCAGGCCCGAGCGGGACACCGCTCAGGCGAACGCGAAGTAGCGCAGCCACAGGTACGGAACGCACAGCGCCACCGTGATCGCGGTAACCACGAGCCCGTACCTGGTGAACTGCCAGAAAGTGATCTTCCGCCCGGCCCGCTCGGCCAGGCCCAGGATGACCACATTCGCCGAGGCGCCGACCGCGGTGGCGTTGCCGCCGAGGTCGGCGCCCAGTGCGAGCGCCCACCACAGCACCTGCCACGGGCCGCCCGACGCGCCCCCCGACCCCGCCTCCACGAGCTGTTCCACGATCGGGCTCATCGTGGCCACGTACGGGATGTTGTCGACCACGGCCGACAGTGCCGCCGACGCCCACAGCAGCACCATCGACGCGCCCCACCGGTTGTCGCCCACCGCGGCGACGGCGGCGTCGCCGATCAGGCCGATGACTCCGGTGTTCACCAGGGCCCCGACCATGACGAACAGGCCGGCGAAGAACACCAGCGTGGGCCACTCCACGTCCTTGGCGACCTTCTCGGCGTCCAGTCGCGAGACGGCCAGCAGGACCAGGCCGCCCACGATGGCGACCACCGACGGCTCCAGGTGCAGCACCGTGTGAAGCACGAAGGCCACGGTGACGGCGAACAGGACCACGCCGCTGACCACCAGCAGCCGCACGTCCGTGATGGAGTCCCGCTCCCGCAGCGCCATCACCTGCTCGGCTCGACGCGGGTCGTACCGGAACGCGTCGCGGAACAACACGCGGCACATCCCGATGAAGACGACCAGGAGCAGCAGCACCAGCGGGGCCAGGTGAACCAGGAAGTCGTTGTACGACAACCCGGCACGGCTGGCGATGATGATGTTCGGCGGGTCGCCGACCAAGGTGGCCGTGCCGCCGATGTTGGAGGCCATGGCCTCGGCGATGAGGTACGGGGCGGCCGGCACGCCGAGGCGGTCGCAGACCAGCAGCGTCACCGGGGCGATCAGCAGGACAGTGGTGACGTTGTCGAGGACAGCCGAGGCGAGCGCCGTCACCACGACGAGGATCACCATGACCCGGAACGGGCGACCGCGGGCGCGCTTGGCCGCACATATTGCTACATACTCGAATACACCAGTCCGCTGTAGCACCGCGACGATGAGCATCATGCCGAGCAGCAGGACGATGACGTTCCAGTCGATGCCCGCCTCTTCGCTGAAGAACGCGTGCTCGGCCTTGGTGGCGCCCACGACCAGCATGAGCACCGCGCCGCCCAGGGCGGCGGTCACGCGGTGGATCTTCTCCGTGGCGATGAGTGCGTACGCGACGACGAAGATCGCCACCGCCAGCCAGGCAGTGACCGTCACCGGGCGACCGCCCGCTCCAGGAGCGCGTCCAGCGTCACCGCCCCGACGACCCGGCCGTCCTCGTCGGTCACCGCGACGAGCGGGGTTCCGGAGCGGGCCATGAGCGCCGCCATCTCCAGCACGGTCGCGTCCTGGTCGACGACGGGCAGCTGGCGGGGATGGTCGGTCTGCAGACAGTCCCGCACGGTGCGGCCATCGAGATTGCGAACGATCTCGTCGGCGGCCACCTCGTCCACCACCCCGGCCAGATTGGGATCCTCGACGACATAGGCCGGAACGGCCAGGCGCAGCACCTGGGGGCCGGCGAGCACCGCCACCGGCGAACCGGCGTCATCGACGACGATGAGCCCGGGCAGCGCCCGTCGGGCGAGCAACCGCGCGGCCTCGAGGGCCGCCGTCGCCGCGGTCACGGTGGGGAAGGGCGTGGACAGGTCGCGCGCGCGCATGGCGGTGGCCTCCTGATCGACCGGCGAACGTAGAGAACGGAACCGGCAAGCCGCGACGCTTGACGACCCCGTGCCGACCAGTCTTCCCGGCACACCGGCGCCCACTATACCGAACACGCGCGAGCGCATCGCCGCGTCGAAACGCGCGTGAGCGCACCGTGGGTCGAAACGCGCGTGAGCGCACCGTGGGTCGAAACGCGCGTGAGCGCACCGTGGGTCGAAACGCGCGTGAGCGCACCGAGGGCTCAACCGGCGTCGCGCCCTGGGTCTACCGAGGATCGAAGGGTGAGGGGTCCGCCATGGCCGAGGCGAGCACGACGACCGCGAAGAGCCCGAACGCCACCAGGTGCACCGCGGTGCACCACAGGCAGAACGCCTCGATGATGAACAGCTCGGCGAAGATCAGATAGATCACGAAGAGCACGCCGAGCCCGGCGACCGCGATGCGGGCCTGCCACAGGCGTCGATCGGGCCACCGCCACAGCATCGGCAGGCACAGCGCCAGCATGGCCGCGAAGAACACGATCCCGAGCACCGCCACCGGAATATGGACGAACTCCGATTGTGTGCTGGTCGTGACCCGAGCGCAGTCGACCCCTCCGCCGACCGGACAGGCGAGCGACCCCGGAGCGGTGTAGTGCTCGACCGTGAGGTAGATCGACAGCCCGAGCCCGACGAGGGCGAGCGCGAGCGACGCCGGGACCGCCCACCTCGGCGCGGCGGGCCGGCTCGCCGCGGCGCCCCGGCC
>JADGGF010000271.1 GCA_019690055.1 Micromonosporaceae bacterium | reverse complement strand
TGTCCGCGGCCGGCGTGGCCGAGCCGACTCTGTTGTCCAGAGCCTCGTCCGGCATGACTCAGGCCGCTTTCTCGTCCTCGTCGAGGTTGCGGGCGAGCAGGTCGGCGAGGGCGTCGAGCGCGCCCTCGGCCCCGTCGCCCTCGGCCTCGAGCGTGACCTCGGTACCGAACCGGGCACCGAGCGAGAGGACCGACAGCATGCTGTTCGCTGGCACGGCCGGCTTGTCGGCGGTGCGGATGGTGACCGGGACGCCGGCCGCGGCGGCGGCCTCGACGAAGAGCCTGGCCGGACGGGCATGCAGCCCGCTGGTCGACCCGATGGTGACGACACGGGATGGCATCGCGTTCTCCTATGGTTCGATGGTTACCTTGATCGCGTCGCCGCGGGCGACCATGTCGAAGGCCTCGAGGGCGCGCTCCAGCGGCAGCCGGTGCGTGATGAGGTCGGCGACCGGCACGGCACCGGTGGCGATGAGGCGCAGCGCCTCCGCGTTGTGCGCCGGGCTGGAGCCGCTGGCGCCCACGAGCGTCAACTCCCGGTAGTGCACCAGGTTCGCGTCGACGGAGATGACGGGGTTGTCCCTGGGCAGTCCGCCGAAGAGGCTGATCCGTCCCTGCGGGGCCACCATCCGCAGCGCCTGCTCCTGCGCCGCTCCCGACGCCGCGGCGGTGATGACGACGTCCGCGCCCCGCCCGTCGGTGAGCTTGAGCACCGCGTCGACCACGTCCACCTCCCCGGCCACGATCGTCGCGTCGGGAGCCACCAGGTCAGCGGCGCGACGCAGCCGGTCGGCGTTGAGGTCGACCAGCACGACCCGGGCCGCCCCGCGGGCGCGGGCCAGGCGCACGTGCAGGCAGCCGATCGGGCCCGAGCCGATGACGACCACATCGTCACCCTCACCCACCCGCGCGAGCTGCTGTCCATTCAGGACACAAGCGAGCGGTTCGGCGAGCGATGCCTCGGCGTAGGAGACGCCGTCCGGGATCCGGTTCAGGCCGCCCACGGCCAGCACCTTCGCCGGCACCACGAGGTACTCGGCGAACCCGCCCTCGTAGTGGTAGCCGATCGACTCCTGGTTGGGGCACACGGTCAGGAGCCCGCGGCGGCACTCCCCACACTGTCCACAGGGGATGGCCGCGATCACCTGCACCCGGTCGCCGACGACCCATCCCTCGTCGTTCGACTCGACCACCTCGCCGGCGATCTCGTGGCCCATGACCCGGGGCGGAACGATGTGGTGGTGCCCGTGCCGCCAGATCTTGACGTCCGTGCCACAGGTGGAGCAGTTGTGCACGCGCAGCTTCACCTCACCCGGGCCGGGCACCGGCTCGGGCGCCTGCTCCAGGCGTACGTCCCCGGGCGCGTGGAACCGGACAACTCGCATCGCGTTCCTTTCTCTGTAGCACCGACGAACTCAAGCTCGGGCGGATTCACGCTTTGACCGACGCATCCAGAACGGATTTGGCACCGGACGGTCAGGCATCGATGGGGGCCAGCAGGCTCAGCACGTCCTCGGGTCGGGACGCCTCCCGCAGCTGCCGGGCGCGCTCAGGGTCCAGCAGGACCGTGGCGAGCTGGCCGAGCAGTTCGACGTGGCCATCGCCGACGGCGGCGATGGCCACGCAGACCTGCACCCGCTCGCCACCCCAGTCGACTCCGTCGGGGAAGCGGAGCACGGCGAGCGCGTCGCGGAGCACGGCGGCCTTGCCGGCCTGCGTGGCGTGGGGGATGGCCACGCCCTCGCCCACGTACGTGGAGACGGACCGCTCGCGCTCGAGCATCGCCTCCACGTACGCCGGGGCGACGGCGCCGATCTCGACCAGCGTCTGTCCACATTGGCGAATCGCGTCGTCGCGGTCCGCCGCTCGTCGGTCGAGCCGGATGGCGTCGGCGGTCAGCAGGTCACCCATGAAGGTCGGTCCCGTTCTTCACGGCGTTGACGAGCGTGGTGACCGCCGGATCGCCGATGAACACCTGCACGGGAACGATGACCTTGTCCGGGGCGCCCGCCCGGGCCCGGTCGGCCAGTCCCTTGTGGACGACGATGACGTCGGCGTCGGCCGGGATCGAGGCGACCGGGGTGTGTTCGACGGTCACGGCGCCGCCGAGCTGGCGACGCAACTGGCTGGCGAGCATGACGCTGCTCCCCATGCCGGCGTCGCAGGCGACGACGACCTTCCTGACCGCGGAACCGTTGATACTCGCCATGGTTGTCAGGCCTCCGAGGTAGCGGTACGGCTGACCGGCGCCGGCTGCGGTGAGGTGCTCGCCGACGACTGCGCGGGCACGGCTTCGCTCTCCGGCGCGGTCATCGCCTCATCCTTGGCGAACCGGCCGAATCCGAGCAAGGCACCGGCCACCACGAAGCACACCGCCGCCGAAATCACGATGCCCAGCAGGACGCCGAAGTGCGCGCCCTTGGGGGTGACCGCCATGTAGGCGAAGATGCTGCCCGGCGACGGGGTGGCGACCAGGCCGGCCCCGGTGACGATGAAGGTGAGCACCCCCGACGCGCCGCCGGCGATCATCGCCAGGATCAGGCGCGGCTTCATCAGCACGTACGGGAAGTAGATCTCGTGGATGCCGCCGAAGAAGTGCACCACCATCGCCGCCGGTGTGGTGGGACGCAGGGACTTCGGGCCGAAGAGCAGGTAGGCGAGCAGCAGGCCCAGGCCCGGCCCGGGGTTGGACTCGATCATGAAGAGGATCGACTTGCCGGTCTCCTGCGCCTGCGCGACCCCCAGCGGCGCGAGGACGCCGTGGTTGATCGCGTTGTTGAGGAACAGCACCTTCGCCGGCTCGACGAGCACCGAGGCGATCGGCAAAAGCGAGTGGTCGACGAGCCACTGCACGACGTTGCCGGCGAGGGTGGTCAGCCAGGAGACGATGGGGCCGACCCGCCACAGGCCGAGCAGGGCCATGCCAGCGCCGATGATGCCGGCCGAGAAGTTGTCGATGAGCATCTCGAAGCCGGGCTTGACCTTGCCCTCGATCAGCTTGTCGAACAGGCGCAGGATGAACGCGGTGAGCGGGCCGATGATCATCGCACCGAGAAACATCGGTACGTTTGCACCCATCGCCACGCCTACGGTGGCCACCGCCCCGACCACGGCGCCGCGCTGCCCGTGCACCATGCGGCCACCGGTGTACCCGATGAGGATGGGCAGCAGCAGTTTGATCATCGGGTCGACGAGTTGGGCGAACGTCGCGTTCGGCACCCAACCGTCCGGGATGAACATCGCGGTGATCAGACCCCAGGCGATGAACGCGCCGATGTTGGGCATCACCATGCCGGCGAGGTAGCCGCCGAATCGCTGTATGGACGCTTTGACACCCGTGCCAGTGACTTTGGGCGTGTAGGGCATGTCGGTCATGGGGAGTCATCTCCTCCGGGTGGGACGTGATACCGACTTCTGGGATTGGCGCACCGGACCCCCGGGACCGTGGGCACGCCGTGCGGTGGAATTCAGTTCTCGACGAAGCGGCCAGGTTCGGCGGCACCGAGCCGGGCCACCGGTTCCAGTCGCACCAGATCACGTTGCAGGTCGGCCGGTCCGGGCATGCGGCTGCCCGGCAGGCTGACCGCCGCCGCGCCCCACGCGAGCGCCTCGGCCAGGGCGGCCTCGCCCTTGGCCCCGGCCGCGAGGAACCCGGCCAGCAGTGCGTCCCCGGCGCCGACCGAGCTGCGCGGTCGCGCTACCGGAGCGCTGCCTCGAAGGATGCCGTCGTCGTCGACGAGCACGGCGCCCTCGGCCCCGAGGCTGACCAGCACAGCGCCGGCCCCCCAGGACCTCAGTTCGTGCGCGGCGTCGATGACGTCGTTCAGACCGGGCAACGGCCGGCCAACGACCTCGGCCAACTCCTCCCGGTTGGGTTTGAGCAGGTCGGCCCCTGCCTCGGCCGCGGTTCGCAGGGCCGGACCGCTGGTGTCGACGGCCAGCCGAACCCCGGCCTCGATGACGCGTCGGCACAGCGACGCGAACGACTCGGCGGACAGCCCGGGTGGCGTGCTGCCGCAGATGACCACCCACGTCGACTCCTGGGTCACCTCGGCCAGCAACGCCGCCTCGACCCGGTCGACGTCGGCGGCGGTGAGCTCGGGCCCGGGCTCATTCACCTTGGTGACCGTGCCGTCCGGCTCGGCCAGCGTCAGGTTGGACCGGGTGTGCTTGTCGATCCAGACGCAGACCGGCTCGACCCCGTCGCGCTGCAGCAGGCGGACCAGGCGGTGACCGTCGTCGCCGCCGCAGGTCAGCACCGGACGGGAGGGCACCCCGTTGGCGAGCAGCGCGCGGGTGACGTTCACCCCCTTTCCCCCGGGCTCGACCCGCGAGGACACGGCGCGGATGACCGCCCCGCGGTCGAGCCGCTCCACCTCGATGGTCCGGTCGAGACTGGGGTTGAGGGTCACGGTGATGATCATGCGCGCACCACCCGTACGCCCTCGGCCTCCACATCGGACACCAGGTCGTCGTTGAGGCCAGAGTCGGTGATGAGCGTGTCCACATCGGACAAAGAGCCGAACCGCGCCAGGTAGTCCTGACCGATCTTCGTGTGGTCGGCGAGCACGACCGTACGACGGCTCGCCGCGATCATCGCCCGCTTGACCGCGGCCTCGGCCGGATCCGGCGTGGTCAGGCCGCGCTCCACCGACAGCCCGTTCGTGCCGATGAAGGCCACGTCGACGTAGAGATCGGCCAACGGCCGCAACGCCCAGTCGTCGACCGCGGCGAGGGTCTTGCCGCGCACCCGGCCGCCGATCAACAACAGGTTGATGTTGGCCCGCGGACCCAGGATCACGGCGATCGCCGGAGAATTGACGACCACCGTCAACTCCCGGTCGAGCGGCAACGCGTGCGCCAAGCGGGCCGTGGTGCTGCCCGCATCGAGAATGATCGCGCCCTCCTCCGGCACCTCGGCCAACGCCGCCTTGGCGATGCGCTCCTTCTCGTCCGTCAGCACGCGGTCCCGCGCCGCGAGGGCCGGCTCAAACCCGATCCGCTCGACCGGTATCGCTCCCCCGTGTACCCGCCGCAGGACGCCGGCCCGCTCGAGCGTGGTGAGGTCGCGCCGAATCGTCTCGGCCGTGACCGCGAACTGCTCGGCGAGCGTGGTCACGTCGACCCGGCCCTCGGCTCGCGCCAGCCGCAGGATCTCCTGCTGCCGCTCCTCGGCGTACATGTGGGTTCACCGCCGTTTCGGTTTTGCTTCTGCTCTGTTTACGTCCGTTCGCTTCCGATGTCAAGACCTGATCACGTCCGGACGGGCAGAAGCGGGCCTGGTCGGACAGAGGCGGACACCGACGGCGCAAGGTGCCGCAACCGCCACGCACGGGCACCGGCGGTCGAGTATCAATGCATGTAAGTGCATACAGCAACGGCCGGAGGGCCGAGTAGGCGCGTGGTCAGCCGGCGGTTTCGCTCAGCCACCGGGCGAGAACCGCGGCCTGGCTGTGCTCGAGATCGCGCGTGGCGGTCAGTAGGGTGACCCGCGTGCGGGCGGCCGTCTCGCGCAGCCGCTGCACCGCGGCCTGGCGCTCGGCCTCGCGCAGCTCGGCAAGATAACGACGGCGGAACTCCGCGTACCGATCGGGGTCGTGTCCGTACCAACGGCGCAGCTCGGTGGAGGGTGCGACGTCACGCAGCCACTCATCGATGTGGGCATCCTCTTTGCGCATGCCGCGCGGCCAGACGCGATCCACCAGTATCCGTACGCCGTCCTGACCGGAGGGCTCGTCATAGACCCGGCGGTACCGCACATCCACGCCCATCGTGTCCTCCACCGTGTTGCGACGCGCTCGGCGGAGCGGCACCCGGTGACGAGCCGGGCCCCCGCCCCCGCATGGGGTCGCGGCGACCGCCGCCCACCGCCGGTGCACGCCCACGACCTCTCCCGACCGCGGCCCAGTCGAGGGCTATCGGCGCGGGCCCGGGCGGCGTAGACGACCGCCCCGACGACGCCCAGGGTAACGGCCGTGGCGGTCGGGGTCAGCAGGTCGGCATCGGTCGCAGTCGTCACACCCTACGATCGCGGCCCCATCAAGATCGGGTTCTCGGGGGATCGGGCGACGATGAGGGGCGGGCCTTACCCGGCTGCCCCGGCCGGCGTCCGCAGGGCCTGAAAGGCGCCGGACCAGGCGATGAGCTCGTCCAGCATCGCGACCAGGGTCGGCTCGTGGCGCGGTCCAGGCGCGATCGTGCCGGGGTCGGTCGGCTCGGCTACCTCGAAGTTGGTGAATGCCGACAGGGCAACCTGGGTGCTCACGCAGGCCATGCGGACCGCGGTCACGGTCTGGCGCAGCTGCGCCACGGCACGGACCCCGCCTTCCACGCCGTGGCTGACGAACCCGACGGCCTTGTTGTTCCACTCGGTGTACAGGTAGTCGATCGCGTTCTTCAGTCCGGCCGGGGCGGAGTGG
>JADGGF010000270.1 GCA_019690055.1 Micromonosporaceae bacterium | reverse complement strand
CGGGGTTTGCGGGCCGACGCGAAGACCAGGGCCGCGGCGCCGGGGCCGAGCCGGCGCCCGGCCGCCAGCGTCGACTCGCGGGTGACCTCGACGACCAGCGGTTTCTGCGGCTCGTCGGCTTCCGGCAGCTCGTCGTCAGGCAGGTACAGGCGTGTCCCGGCGACGGCCCGCGCCACGTCCTCGCCGATCGAGACGAGCGTGCCGTCCGGGGCGCGGTACTCCCCGTCGCGGACGATCTGGACGGTCTGCCGCGCCATGGCGGCCAGTCGGGCGCTCATCGCATCTCCTCCCCGGGGGTGGGGTACGTGGGACCGATGATACTCAGAATGAGTCGTGGCGCAACAGCGAATGAGTCTTGATGCGACTCCATACGATCTGCGACAGACCTTGTTAAGAGTTGCTCTAAGCGCCAAGGTGAGTTGCATTGGAACTCGACCTGAGTAACGTTGGCCCCGTGAGTGAGAGTCGAAGCGACGTGGTCGTCCCGCCCCCGCTGACGGATGAGGACCGGGCCTTTCTGGCGACGTACGACCCGCGCAAGTACCCGCCGGTCGCCGTCACGGTCGACATCGCGATCTTGACGATTCACCGGGGCGAGCTGTCAGTGCTCCTCGTGCGGCGCGGCGTGCCGCCGTACCGGGGGCTGTGGGCGCTGCCGGGTGGCTTCGTCCGGGAGAACGAGGACCTCGGCACCGCCGCGGCGCGCGAGCTGCAGGAGGAGACCGGCGTCGGGATGACGGAGTCCCCGCCGGCCGGACCCGCCGCAGGAGCGGATTCCGATGGCGGGCGGGCCGATCCGGGAGCGCGGTCGGCCGGCGCGTACCTGGAGCAGCTGCGCACGTACGGCGCCCCGGGCCGCGACCCCCGGATGCGGACGGTGTCGGTGGCCTACCTGGCGCTGGTCGCCGACGTCGGCGAGCCGAGGGGCGGCGACGACGCCGCCGATGCCTGGCTGTGGCCGGTGGCCGGCATCGAGCAGGGCCGACCGCGGCTCGCCTTCGACCACGCCCAGATCATTCGGGACGCCGTGGAGCGGGCCCGCAGCAAGCTCGAGTACACGAGCCTGGCGACCAGCCTGCTCCCGGAGCCGTTCACGATCGGGGATCTCCGCCGCGTCTACGAGGCGGTCTGGGGCGTGCGGTTGCACCCGGCCAACTTCCGGCGCAAGGTCCTCGCCACCCCCGGCTTCGTCGTGCCCACCGGAGAGCGGGTCTCCACCGGCCGCGGCTGGACCGAGCTCTACCGGCGCGGGACCACCACCACGCTGCACCCGGCGTTGCTGCGGCGGTCGCAACTGACTACGGAGGACGGCGACGAGCCGGATACGCTGTAGCGCGATGTTCCCACCGATCGTGACCGATGAGCAGCCGGCGCCGGCCAGCCAGGACGACGCGCGCCCCGAGCGGGCGCGGACCTACGAGGTGCGTACGTACGGCTGCCAGATGAACGCGCACGACTCCGAGCGGATCTCCGGGCTGCTGGAGCAGGCCGGGTACGTGCGGGCGGCCGAGGGTGAGGACGCCGACGTCGTGGTCTTCAACACGTGCGCGGTGCGGGAGAACGCCGACAACCGCCTCTACGGCAACCTCGGGCACCTGCGGCCGGTCAAGGAGCGCCGGCCCGGTATGCAGATCGCGGTCGGTGGATGCCTGGCGCAGAAGGACCGGGGCGAGATCGTCCGTCGCGCCCCGTGGGTGGATGTCGTCTTCGGCACGCACAACATCGGGTCGCTGCCGGTTCTGCTGGAGCGGGCCCGGCACAACGCCCGGGCCGAGGTGGAGATCCTCGAATCCCTGGAGGTCTTCCCGTCGACCCTGCCCACCCGGCGGGAGTCGACGTACGCCGGGTGGGTGTCGATCTCGGTGGGGTGCAACAACACGTGCACCTTCTGCATCGTGCCGTCCCTACGCGGGCGGGAGATGGACCGCCGGCCGGGCGACATCCTGGCCGAGGTCCGGGCGCTGGTCGCCGAGGGCGTGCTCGAGGTGACCCTGCTGGGCCAGAACGTCAACTCCTACGGCGTGCAGTTCGGCGACCGATACGCCTTCGGCAAGCTGCTGCGCGCCTGCGGCGAGATCGAGGGGCTTGAACGGGTGCGATTCACCAGCCCGCACCCGAAGGACTTCACCCCCGACGTCATCGCGGCCATGGCGGAGACCCCGAACGTGTGCCACAGCCTGCACATGCCACTGCAGTCGGGCTCCGACGCGGTGCTCAAGGCGATGCGGCGCTCGTACCGGGCGGAGAAGTACCTGCGCATCCTCGAGCAGGTGCGGGCCGCGATGCCGGACGCGGCGATCACCACGGACATCATCGTCGGGTTCCCCGGTGAGACCGAGGCCGACTTCCAGGCCACCCTGGACGTGGTGCGCGCGGCCCGGTTCGCCTCGGCGTTCACGTTCCAGTACTCCAAGCGCCCCGGCACCCCGGCCGCCACCATGGAGAACCAGGTGCCCAAACAGGTCGTGCAGGACCGGTACGACCGACTGGTGGCGCTCCTGGAGGAGATCACCTGGGCCGAGAACAAGAAGCTGGTCGGGTCCACTGTGGAGGTTCTCGTCGCGGTCGGCGAGGGCCGCAAGGACGCCGCCACCGGGCGCATGTCCGGGCGGGCGCGCGACGGTCGGCTCGTGCACTTCTCGGCCGGGTCGCTCGACGTGCGGCCGGGCGACGTCGTCGAAGCGACGATCACCTACGCCGCGCCGCACCACCTCAACGCCGACGGGCCCTTGGTCTCGCACCGCCGCACCCGGGCCGGGGACGCCTGGGAGGCGGCGCAGGCGCAAGCTCCCCGGGCCCGGGGTGTCCTCGTCGGCATGCCCACCATCGGCGCCCCCGCCTGAGTCGGCCGCCGAGTCACCGGACCGGCCGCGAGCCCCGCCTGGTCAGAGGGTGTCGAGGGAGGCGCGGCGGCGGCTCTCGGCCTCGAAGATCTTCAACAGCACGGCGGCCAGCCCGGCGTAGGCGACGCCCACGACCAGTTCGGCCGCGAGCGGGGCGACGCTGTCGCCCAGCGAACCCCCGGCGACGAGGCGGCGGGCCGCCTCGGCCGCGTGGGTGATCGGCACGAACGAGCCGACGGTCCGGATCCAGTCCGGGAGCGCGGCCGCGGGTACGTTCACGCCGGTCAGCAGCAGCATGAGGGCGACGGCCACGTTGGAGATCAGCCACACGTCGCGGAAGCGCAGGCCGATCGCGCCGAGGGCCAGACCGAAGAACGCGCACGACACCGATCCGATGGTGAAGGCGAGCAGCAGGCCGGGCAGCGCCGACGCGGGCACGGGCACGCCCATCACGAGGACACCGCCCAGCAGCGTGGTGGTGGCGATGAGCAGCCCGTTGGCGGCATACGGCAGGGCGCGCCCCAGGAAGACCGCGGTACGGCTGCGGGGTGAGAGCAGGACGGGTCCGAGCGTGCCGAAACGGCGCTCGTTCGACACGGCCATCACGCCGCCGAAGACGCAGGCGCCGGAGGAGGCCAGCACGGCGTTGCCCACGATGTAGAAGTGGTCGCTGCCAACCGCGAGCTGCCGGCCGAGGAACGCGAAGAACACCAGTTGGAACACCGGACCCACCAGCAGCGTGCCGATGAACATCGCTGGGGTCGTCCAGTTGAACAGGGCCCGGTAGGCGATGACGCCGCCCACACCAATCAGTCGAAGCATCGTCACTCCTTACGCCAGGGCCAGCGTCGCCGCAGCCCGGGCACGGCGTTCCACGTAGGACAGTGCCAGCGCGCCGAGGGCCAGGCAGACGAGGCTGATCGCCAGGCACACCGCCAGCGGCCCCCAGACCTCACCCCCGGTCGCGGCGGCCCGGACCGCGCGCGAGCCCCAGGTCGTGGGCAGTACCGCGGCGAGCGGGCCGGTCCACCCGGGCAGGGTGGTGATCGGGATCAGCATTCCGGACAGCAGCCAGATCGGGTACTCGAGCGTGTTGGCCAGCGCGTTGGCGTTGCGCATCAGCACGAACGTGGAGGCGAGCAGCAGCCCGAACATCCCCAGGCTCAGGATGCAGACCGGGACGGCGGCGACGAACCCGAGCGGATCGGCGAAGGTGAGCCGGATGCCGTACAGCAGCCGACCCCAGAGCAGGGTCGCCACGATCGAGTACGTGCCGGTCACTGCGGTGGCGATGGTGAACGGCAGGATCACCAGGACGGGCCGCCGGGGCGCCAGCATCAGGACCTCCAGCGTGCCCTCCCAGCGATGCCGCTGGATGGCCCCGCCCGATCCAAACAGGACAGACGACCAGACTCCCATCAGGCCGGCCCCCACGGCGGCTCCGAGCAGGGCCTGCGGCTGCGGACTGGCCCGGAACAGGTAGACGGCGAGCGTCGCCTGCACCAGCGGAATGAGGATCGACGTGGCGATCTCGAACGGGGACCGGCTGAGCTGCTTGACGTGCAGCCAGGTGCCGACCGCGAGCATTCGGACCAGACTCATGACGCCACCCCAACCGTCTCCAGCTGGTCCACATCGGACGACGGGGCCGAGCTCTCGCTGACGATGGCGACGTACGCGTCCTCGAGCGTGGGCTCCCGGACCTCGACCCGGCCCAGCCGAAGCCCGGACAGTGCGCGCAGCATGTCCGGTTGCACGTCGCGCCCCGCGTCGGACTGCACCGTGAGCACCTGGGCGGGGCCGCGCTCCTCGACGTTGCACTCCCGCACCCCGGGCACGCGGCGGATCGCCGCGAGATGCCCGTCGTCCACGCCGTACACCTCGACCTCCAGGACCCGGCGGCCCTCCGCGTGCCGGCGCAGCTCCGCCGGCGTGCCGAGGGCCCGGATCCGGCCGTGCACGATCACGGCGATGCGGTCGCAGAGCTCGTCGGCCTCGGCCATGTAGTGCGTGGTGAGCAGAACGGTGGTGCCGGTCGCGGCCAGGTTCGCCACGGTGGCGCGCAGCTCCCGGGCGCCGACCGGATCGACTCCGATCGACGGTTCGTCCATGAAGAGCAGCTCCGGCGAGTGCAGCAGACCGCGGGCGATGTGCAGCCGTTGCCGCATGCCGCGCGAGTAGCCCTCGACCCGCTCGCGTTCCCGTCCGGTCAGCCCGACCAGCTCGAGCACCTCGCCGATGCGCCGACGCTGGTCACGGGCCGGCACACCGTACAGCTCGGCGAAGTAGCGGAGGTTGTCCAGGGCGGTGAGCCGGTCGTAGAGCCCGCGGTCGCCGCCGAAGATGTAGCCGATCCGGCGCCGCACCTGCATCGTCTCGCGGACGACGTCGAAGCCGCAGACCCGGGCCGTGCCGGCGGTCGGGATCAGCAACGTATTTAGCATCTTGATAGTCGTGGTCTTGCCCGCCCCGTTCGGCCCGAGCAGCCCGAACAGCTCACCGCGCCGGACGGTGAGGTCCACGCCTCGTACGGCCTCCACCTGCGTGCGTCGGGGCCGCAGCCATCCGGTGCGGCTGCGGTAGACCCGGCGCAGGCCCTTCGCCTCGATCGCCAGCTCGGCCCCTCGGCCCAGAACTCCAATCCCGCTGTCCGTCACGCGCCGACCGTACGGTCCGGGCGCTGCGCCGGAAATGAATTCGGTGATGGCCGAATCCCGGCCGACCGCTCGGGACCGTCGCCGCGCCGAGCCGACCGAGCACCTCAGGCGGCGGTCGGGGTTGGCCCTTCGTCAGGCGGAGCGGGGGTGCGGCACCGAGCGGGAGCCAGACAGCTCGTCGCCGAGCAGCGTCACGAGGGCGATGCCCGCCGGTTCGAGTCCGTACAGCACGCGGCGGCCGACCCGGCGGCGATGGACCACGCCCGCGGCGGCCAGCGCGCTGAGGTGCTCCGACACCGTGCTCGGGGCCAGCCCGAGCTCGGTGGCGAGTCCGGCTGTCGTGGCCGGGTGCCGCAGGGCTCGCAACACGGCGGCCCGCCCGCGCCCGACGAGGATCTCCAGCCCGTCCTGGTCGCGCCGCAGCTCGCGCGGCCCGTCGGCGAGCAGCGCCGCCCCGCGGGCCTGATAGGAGACGGCCACCACGTGGGGGTCGTCGGTCGTGCAGGTCAGCGCGCCCCGGGAGAAGATCAGCGGCACCAGCAGCAGCCGCTTGTCCAACGCCCGGAACGAGTGCTCCAGCGGCTTGACCAGCGTCAGGATCGGTCGCTCCCACCGGATCCGCTCGTGCAGGTCCGCCAACAGGGCATCCGGACCGTCCATGGCCAGCGCGCGGGCCCGGTGCAGCACCTCCTCGTCCAACGCCGCCCGCATCGCCGGCCACCACGGGCCGATGGCCGCCCGGTGGTATGCGAGCAGGTCGTCGGCGAGCTCGGCCAGTGCCTCCTCGCGCCGAGCGACGAACCGCCGGAACCGGTCGTGGTACGGCAGCTCCGCGTAGCCCGGCAGCTGGGCTCGCACGACCTCGGCCGGGGTGGCCCGCAGAACCGCCAGCTCCTCCTCGATCGTCGGCGCGGGCGCGGGCGGGATGGGGT
>JADGGF010000269.1 GCA_019690055.1 Micromonosporaceae bacterium | reverse complement strand
CGCGCTTCCAGGCTGTGCGCCAAGGTGGACCCGACCCGCCCACACCCCATGATCACGATGTGCACGCCCGTCCTCCGCGGAAAGCACCATGCGTACGCCGGTTGGAGCGGTGGAGGCGCCGGCCCGCCCCATGCCCGGACGGTACACGAGCCGGCCGACATCCGCGCGAACCGTCCGACCTCGCGTTGTGGGTGCGGCGCGCGGCGCCGGGTCGGTCAGGTTGGCCAGATCGCACCGGGGCGCGTGTGTGGGCCAGATCGCGCCGCGGGCCGGGACGTCGCCTCACCCGGGCCGGTCGTACGCTTCGACGTGTGGCCATCCCGGCGCGGGCTCCTCGGGCGCAACCGACCGTCCTGCTCAAGCGCCTCCTGGTCGGCCGGCCGTTCCGGACCGACCGGGCCCGCCGCACCCTTCTTCCGAAGCGGATCGCGCTGCCGGTCTTCGCCGCCGACCCACTCTCCAGCGTCGCCTACGCTCCCGCCGAGATCCTGCTGACGTTGTCGGTAGCCGGGGCGACGGCGTACGCCTACGCCCCCTGGATCGCGGCCGCGGTCGTGGTGGTGCTGCTGACCGTGGTCGCGAGCTACCGCCAGAACGTGCACGCCTACCCGTCGGGCGGCGGCGACTATGAAGTCACAACCGTCAATCTTGGCCGGCGGCCCGGGCTGGTGGTCGCGAGCGCGCTGCTGGTGGACTACGTGATGACCGTGGCCGTGTCGGTCGCGGCCGGCGTGGACAACCTCGCCTCGGCCATCGACGTCGTGGGTGAGCATCGGGTGGCGGTCGCGGTCGGCATCGTGCTCCTGCTGGCCGCGGTGAACCTGCGCGGCATCCGCGACTCCGGGCTGGCGTTCGCGCTGCCCACCTATGCGTTCCTGGTCGCCATGGTCGCCCTGGTCGGCTGGGGGTATGCGCGGGTCTGGCTGCTGGGCGACGAGTTGCGGGCACCCAGCGCGGACCTGGAGGTGGTGGGCGGCGGCACGGTCGCCGGGTTCGCGCTCGCCTTCCTGGTCGTGCGTGCCTTCTCGTCGGGGTCGGTCGCGCTGACCGGGGTGGAGGCGATCGCGAACGGGGTGCCCGAGTTCCGCCATCCGAAGAGCCGCAACGCCGCCACCGTGCTGCTGATCGTCGGCCTGATCTCCACGACCCTGCTGATCGGCATGATCGGCCTGGCCCGGCTGACTCACCTGCAGTACGTGGAGGACCCGGCCCGGCAAATCGTGGGGGCCGGCCTGGATTACGAGCAGCCGACGGTCACCGCGCAGCTCGCCTCCACCATCTTCGGTGGCTTCTGGGCCGGCTACCTGGCCGTGCTGGCGGCCACCGCGTTGATCCTGGTGCTGGCGGCCAACTCGGCCTTCAACGGCTTCCCCATGCTCGGCTCGATCCTGGCCCAGGACCGTTACCTGCCCCGGCAGCTGCACACCCGCGGGGACCGCCTCGCCTTCTCCAACGGCATCCTCTTCCTCGCGGTCTTCGCGATCGTGCTCATCGTCGCGTTCGACGCGCAGACCACGCGCCTCATCCAGCTCTACATCGTCGGGGTGTTCGTCGCCTTCACCGTGTCGCAGGTCGGCATGGTCCGGCACTGGAACCGGCTGCTGCGCACCGAACGGGACGCGGCGACCCGCCGCCGCATGCACTGGTCGCGCATCGTCAACGGGTTCGGCGCGGTCATGACCGGCTTCGTGCTGTTGCTCGTGCTCGCCACGAAGTTCACCCACGGCGCCTGGATCTCGGTGGTGGCCATGGGCCTCATCTACTGGACGATGGTCGCCATTCGTCGCCACTACGACCGGGTGGCCCGGGAGCTGGACCCGACCGGCGTCGAGCCGCGGCTACCGTCGCGCAACCACGCGGTCGTGCTCGTGTCCACTGTGCACAAACCGACGCTGCGGGCGATCGCCTACGCGCAAGCAACCCGCCCGGACACGCTGACCTGTCTGACCGTGAACGTGGACGAGACCGACACGCGACGGATCCAGCAGCAGTGGGAGGAGCACGACATCGGCGTGCCGTTGACCATCATCGAGTCGCCCTATCGGGAGATCACCCGCCCCATCGTGGGGTACGTCAAGGCCCGGCGCCGCGACGCGCCACGAGACGTGGTGACGGTGTTCATCCCGGAGTACGTGGTCGGCCGGTGGTGGGAGCACCTGCTGCACAACCAGAGCGCGCTGCGCATCAAGACGCGGCTGCTCTTCGAGCCGGGGGTGATGGTGACCAGCGTGCCGTACCAGCTCGCCTCGAGCTCCACCTTGGACCTCGGCCGGTACGACGAGGCGTTGTCCCGGGGCCCGTCGCCCGGGCCACGATCGGCGCGTGAGCAGCCCGGCGGGCGTGGCTCGAGTGACCGCGGCGCCGGTGGGCGTGACGCCGGAAAGCGGCCGTGGGTGAGCGCGTCGTCATGACGGGCGCGGAGCAGCTGACGGCCGGTCCGGACGACGGGCTGGACGGGGCGACGATCGAGGTCACCGTGGGCCCGGTGGCGCACGGCGGTCACTGCGTCGCCCGGCTGCCGGCGTCGGCCGCGCCGCGCGACGACGGGTCGACGCCGGCGGGGCGAGTGGTGTTCGTCCGCCACGCGCTACCCGGCGAACGTGTCCGAGCGGTGGTCACCGAGGAGCACGCCTCGTACCTGCGGGCCGACGCGATCGAGATTCTCGATGCCTCGCCGCGACGGGTCACTCCACCCTGCCCGTGGGCTGGCCCGGGCCACGCACATGGTGCGCCTCGGGCCGAACTCAGTCGGCCGGGCGTGCTGCGGGCGTGTGGCGGGTGCGATCTGCAGCACGCCGACCTCGCCTACCAGCGTGAGCTCAAGTCGGCCGTGCTGCGCGAGCAACTGGTCCGCATCGGCGGCCTGGATGAATCCACTGTGGATAGTCTGCGTCCGGTCGTCCAGCCGCTCCCGCCGGTCCCCGGCGAGCCGGACGGCCAGGGGTGGCGTACCCGGGTTCAGTACACAGTGGACAGCACGGGGCGGGCGGGCCTGCTCGCCCACCGCTCACACGAGGTCATCGCCGTGGAGCGTTGCCTCATCGCCCACGCCGCGATCCGTGATACCGACGTGCTGCGGCGTACCTGGCCGGAGCACGACTCGATCGAGGTGATCGCCGGCGCCGACGGAGCGGCGACGGTGCTGGCCCGTCGGGGTGGAGGCCCGGTGTCCCTCGTGAGCGGGCCGGCCACCGTCACCGAACGGGCGGCCGGCCGACGATGGAGCCTGCCGCCCACCGCGTTCTGGCAGGTGCACCCGTCGGCCGCCGACACCCTCGCCGCCGCCGTGGTTGACCTGCTGGCGCCTCGGCCCGGCGAGGGCATCTGGGACCTGTACGGCGGCGTGGGCCTCTTCGCGGCGGCGCTGGCCGACGCCGGAGCCCGGTCCGTGACGCTCCCCGAGGCTGGGGTCCAGGCGGCGGATCTCGTCGAGACCGACGATCGCTCCGTGGGCGAGGGGCGCAGCGCCGGCCGATCCGGCGGGCCGGGTTCGACCAGGCCGGGATCGATCAGGCCAGGTCCGACCAGGCCGGGATCGATCGTGACAGTCGATGCTGATCCGGCGGCGGTGGCGGCCGCCCGCGAGAACCTCCGCGACCTGCCGACGGTGACGGTCGTTCACTCGGACGTGGCCCGGGCGCTGCGCGGGCCGGCGAGGTCCGCCGCCCGTCGCGGGGAGTCGGCGGTGCCCTCCGGCCGGGTCGATCTCGTGGTGCTGGACCCGCCCCGGAGCGGGGCGGGCCGAGCCGTCGTGGCCGCGGTGGCGGAGCGGGGACCGCGGGCGGTGGCGTACGTCGCCTGTGACCCGGCGGCCCTGGCCCGCGACGTCCGGACGTTGCGGGCGTACGGGTACAAGCTGGCGGCGCTGCGGGCGTACGACCTCTTCCCGCACACTCACCACATGGAGGTGGTGGCGCTGCTCACTCCGGCGTAACAAGGCATCGGCCGGATGTTTGCGCCACCGGGACATCGTGCGGTGATGCGCCTGGTGACTAGACTGGCAGGCCATGGGCTCACGCGAGGAGGACGATGACATGTCCGGTCCCGTGGAGGGTGTGCTCGATCGAATCGATGGACCTCGCGATCTGCGTGGGCTGAACCGCGAAGAGTTGGCCGCCCTCGCCCGGGAGATCCGCGAGTTCCTCGTGCAGAAGGTCTCCCGCACGGGCGGGCATCTGGGCCCCAACCTCGGTGTCGTCGAGCTGACACTCGCCCTGCACCGGGTCTTCGACTCGCCCCACGATCGGCTGCTCTTCGACACCGGCCACCAGGCGTACGTGCACAAGATCGTGACCGGCCGGCGCGGTGACTTCGACCGGCTGCGCCAACGCGGCGGGATCACCGGCTATCCCAACCAGGCCGAGTCCGACCACGACATCATCGAGAACTGCCACGCCTCGACGGCTCTGTCCTATGCCGACGGCATGGCCAAGGCGTACGCGCTGCGCGGTGAGAAGCGGCACGTGGTGGCGATCGTCGGCGACGGTGCGCTCACCGGCGGCATGTGCTGGGAGGCGCTGAACAACATCGCCCACGCCAAGAACCCGCTGGTGATCGTGGTCAACGACAACGGACGCTCCTACGCCCCCACGATCGGCGGTCTGGCCACCCACCTCGCGTCGCTGCGGCTCAACCCCGGATATGAGAAGGTGCTCGACCTGGTCAAGGAGTCGCTGGCCAAG
Source organism: Micromonosporaceae bacterium (assembly GCA_019690055.1). Taxonomy (GTDB): domain Bacteria; phylum Actinomycetota; class Actinomycetes; order Mycobacteriales; family Micromonosporaceae; genus DATBGZ01. Next base: position 1,768 of record JADGGF010000269.1, on the reverse strand, counting down.
ACTCCGCTGGTCGGTGGGCCACTCTACGAGGTCCTGCACGCCGTCAAGAAGGGGATCAAGGACGCGGTCGCACCCCAGGCGCTGTTCGAGGACCTCGGCATCAAGTACGTCGGCCCGGTGGACGGGCACGACATCGCCGCGCTGGAGAACGCGCTGCGCCGGGCGAAGGGCTTCGGTGGCCCGGTCATCGTGCACGCGGTCACCCGCAAGGGGTACGGATACCAGCCGGCCGAGGAGGACGAGGCCGACAACCTGCACAGCCCGTCCGCGTTCGACCCGGCGACCGGCCGCCCGATCGCCAAGCCGTCGCTCAAGTGGACCACGGTGTTCGGGGAGGAGCTCGTCGCGATCGCCGACGAGCGCGACGACATCGTCGGGATCACCGCGGCGATGGCCGACTCCACCGGCATCTCGATGCTCGCGGCCAAGTACCCCGACCGCGCCTTCGACGTCGGCATCGCTGAGCAGCACGCGACCACCTCGGCCGCGGGCCTGGCGCTGGGCGGTCTACACCCAGTGGTTGCCATCTACGCGACGTTCCTCAATCGGGCCTTCGACCAGGTGCTGCTCGACGTGGCGATGCACCGGCTGCCGGTGACGTTCGTGCTCGACCGGGCGGGCATCACCGGTCCGGACGGGCCGAGCCACTACGGCATCTGGGATCTGGCCGTCTTCGGTGTCGTGCCGGGTCTGCGCATCGCCGCCCCGCGCGACGCGGCCACCCTGCGGGCCGAGCTGCGCGAGGCGGTGGCGATCGACGGCCCCACGATGGTCCGGTTCCCGACCGGCAGCGTGCCCCCGGACCTGCCGGCCGTGCGCTCCGTCGGCGGCGTCGACGTGCTCGCCGAGGACCCGGACCGCTCCGACGTGCTGTTCGTCGCGGTGGGTGCCTTCGGGCACCTCGGGGTCGAGGTGGCCGGACGGCTCGCCGAGCAGGGGTACGGTGTTACGGTTGTCGATCCGCGGTGGATCCGTCCGGTGCCGGACGAGATCGTCGACCTGGCCGCGGCGCACCGGCTCGTGGTCGTGGTCGAGGACGGCATCCGCACCGGCGGGGTCGGCACCGCGGTGGCGCAGCGGCTGCGGGATGCCGACGTGGCGACGCCGGTCCGCGACATCGGGGTGGAGCCGGGGTGGCACCCGCACGGCAGCCGGAACGAGATCCTCGCCGATCTCGGCCTGACCGCTCAGGACGTGGCCCGGCGCGTCATCGGCTGGGTCTCCTCGATGGACGACGCCCCCGACGCCGTCGCCTCGCTCTAACCCGCCAACGGAGCTCGACCAGCGCGAGCGATCGAATTTGCGATCCCTCCGCAAGAGGGTCGGCGATCCTCCCTGAACTTCTGCTGCATTTTTGGATTTAAGGCCGTTTCGCCTTGCCAGACGTTGTTGCATCCGCGTAGCGTGCCGCCGGACGGGGGACCGACTGACGGGAGAAACATTGAGCACGACTGTCGTTGATCCTGAGCGGACGGAGGACGCTTTCGCCGCACTGTGGCTGCAGGTCGGCTATGTCATGGTGGGGGCACTCGGACATCGATTCGATGGCAGATTCAAGAAGGTAGATCGATCGCTGGAGGCGGTCGAGCGCGGCCAGGCCGTCCTGACCGAGCGGGTGGACGGCTTGACCGTGCGGATGGACAAAGTCGAGCAGCGCCTGGACAAGGTTGAGCAGCGCCTGGACAAGGTTGAGCAGCGCCTGGACAAGGTTGAGCAGCGCCTGGACAAGGTTGAGCAGCGCCTGGACAAGGTTGAGCAGCGCCTGGAC